>DASXQN010000192.1:0-4399 GCA_036507155.1 Anaerolineales bacterium | reverse complement strand
CATCATCCCACGCCTGGACGGTGAGGCTCCGGGCCTCGGAGCGGGTCATCACCGCGGCGGAGTTCACGAGCACTTGCAAAGCATGCGGAAGAGCGTCGACGAGCTTGAACAGATCCTCGACCTGTGCCGCCTCACGCAGATCGGCTTGCTTCAGGAAGGCCGGCACGCCCAGCGACCGTATCTCATCCGCGGTCTGCTTCGCATCCTGATCTTTTGAATGAAAGTGGACGAGCACCGCGTGACCGCGCCGCGCGAGCGCCAGTGCAAAAGCCCGGCCGAGACGATGGGCCGCGCCGGTGACGATCGCAAGCGTTGCTTCGGACATGTAAATGTTTTACCACAAAATACTGAGGATACCGCCGGACGCGATCTATCTTCTAAAGAAATTCGAGACGAAGAACTGGATGTTCGCCGGGCGCTCGGCCAGGCGGCGCATGAAGTACGGATACCAATGTAATCCAAAGGGCACATACACGCGCAGGGGAAAGCCGCTCTTTGACAACCCCTCCTGCAGATCCCGGCGAATGCCATACAGCATTTGAAATTCGAGGGCTTCTTTCGGCAGACCGACCTTCTCGGCATACTGCCGGATGAAAGTGATCCGCTTATCGTCATGCGTGCCAAACGCAGACATCGGCGGAATCCGTCCGGTGCTGTCCGCCGCCGGTGGATTTTTCAGGGCGAGCGCCGCATCGATCATGATCTTGGCGAGCAGGTCGTAGTTGGCATCCACATCCACCTTCTGCGGATAGGCCTTGTCGGCGGGCTCAGAGTAAGCGCCTTTCACCAGACGGATCGAGGACTTATCTTTGAGAAGCCGGCGCGTATCGGCTTCGGACCGATGCAGGTAGGCTTGCATCACGACGCCGAGATTGCGGAAACCTTTCTTGCGCATCTGGTAATACAGCTCGATCGTCTTGTCCGTATACGGCGTGTCTTCCATGTCGAGGCGGATGAAGATTCCGTGTCGCTTGCCTCGCGCGAGCACTCGCTGCAGGTTTTGCGCGCAAAGGCTCTCATCCAGGCCGAGCCCGATCTGCGTCAATTTGATGGAGACATTCGAACGCGCATCGGCCGCGGCGATCTCGTCGAGGGTCGCCAGCAGCTCATCGGTGGCATGTTGAGCTTCCGCGGGCGTGGACGTATGTTCCCCCAGATGATCTAAAGTGGCATTGATCCCATGGGCGTTCAACTCGCGCACGACCCGGATCGCGTCCTCGAGCTGCGTGCCGGCGACGAATCGGGATGCGGTCTGCCAGGCGAAATCCCAATTCATGACCAGGTTTTGCGCCCAAGAAGCCTTGGACAGATAGATCAACAGCGCACGCAGCACGCTCACCTCCCGAATGGGTCTGCCCTGGCCGCGCACGTTCAGCGGACAGAGGGCGCCGGTACCTCCGGCGGAACAATTCTACTTCCGATTCGAGCCGTGACCGCTTCCACCGCTCACGGAAGCCACAGGTCGTTGTGTTATACTCGCCTGCCGGAAAGCGGAATTTGGAGGTCGTGTGAGAAATCGGAACAGAAATATCTGGCTGCGGGGTATTTCGATCCTGTTTGTCAGCGTGGCGATCGTAATGACTGCGGTGTCCCTGGTGGATTACAGCCGCCAGAGAAACAATTATCCGCCAGCTATGACCATCGCGGGCGTGCCGGTGGGCGGACTGGAACCAGGCGCCGCATCTCAGCGCCTGCTCGAGGTGTACACGTCGCCGGTCGAAGCACACTACGGCGACGCGGTGATTCAGATCGATCCGGGCGTGGTTGGCTTCAAGCCGGACGTCGAAAGCATGCTGGCCGCGGCCGATCTGCTTCGCACCGGCGGCGCCTTCTGGGGCGGGTATTGGAATTTCCTGTGGAACCGCGACCCCTCGCCGGCTGCGGTTCCATTGCGCGCCACGATCGAAGAGGATCGCTTGCGCGCCTATCTTCAGAACGAGATCGCGCCGCGCTACGATCTGCCCTCCACCCCCGCACAACCGATTCCGGGAGGCACCTCCTTCACGCCCGGTACCCCGGGGCAGACGCTCGACATTGACCGCGCCGTGGTATTGATCGAGGATGCTTTACGTTCACCCTCGACGCGCACGGTTTCCCTCACGTTCCAGCAGAGCTCACTCACGCGCCCGACCCTGGATAACCTTGAGATCCTGCTCAAACAGATCGTCACCGTCTCCGAATTCGATGGTTTGATCGGCTTGTACATGGCGGACCTGCAAACCGGGCAGGAGATCCATTTTGCGATGAACGGCGGGCAGGAGATATCGGACGAACCCGATGTTGCATTCACCGCATCCAGCACGATCAAGATCCCGATCCTGATTTCATACTTCGTCCAGCACGGTAAGGCGCCGGTCGACGATTCGGTCGATACGAAGATCCTGAACATGATCCACCGGTCCGACAACGTGGCCTCGGACGCGGTGATGGCCGAGCTTGATCCGGATACTGGCCCGCTGGTGGTGAGCGCCAACATGAGCCGCATCGGTTTAGAAAACACCTTCATGGCCGGCTTCTTCTACCCCGGCGCTCCTCTACTGCAGCGCTTCGACACGCCGGCCAACCAGCGCTTTGACATCTTCAACGAGCCGGATGTGTACAACCAGACGACTGCCACCGACATGGGCACTTTGCTGGTTGACCTGTTCCAGTGCTCGGACAGCGGCGGTGGCGCGCTGGTAGCCGCCTTCCCGGACAAGATGGACCAGGCGGTTTGCCAGCACATTATTGATTACCTGCTTGCGGACAAGGTCGGCGCTTTGATCGAGGCCGGTGTGCCGGAGGGGACCCGCGTTGCTCACAAACATGGCTGGATCCCGGAGAATGACGGCGTCGTCCGCAATTTTAGCGACGCTGCGATCGTTTATTCGCCCGGCGGGAATTTCGTGCTGACCATCTATACGTATCACCCGGTCCAGCTCATCTTTCCGGACGTAGGCGATCGCATCGGCACAAATCGTTTCTTCGCCAACCTGACGCAGGCGGTTTACAACTACTTTAACCTGACCTCTCAATAAAACTCAACAAGCCCGCTGGCGACAGCGGGTTTTCTGTTGGAGCGCACACTGGGCCGTTCACGCCGGAATCACGGCAAGCTGTCCCGCATAAATAATATTGAATAGCAATGCAGGGCACATTGGTACTTCGTATATAATCAGGTTATGAGCGCCGCCCTGGGCCTTTTTCGTTTGCAAAACGTCGATCGACAGATGGACGCTGCGCAGGCGCGGGCGAATGCGATCTTGCAGGTCCTCGAGAATGACGCGGAGCTGCGCGCGGTGCTCGGCCGCATCGAGGCGGCCCAAGCTGAGAAGCACGCCGCCCGACAAATTCTGTTGGATGCCGAAGCATCCGTAAAGGGCCAACAGCAAAAGATCCTGGAGGCCGAGAACAGCCTGTACGGTGGCAGCGTGCGCAATCCAAAGGAACTGCAGGATCTGCAGACCGACGTCGCGGCGCTAAAGCGTCACCTCGGGACTCTCGAAGAACGCCAGCTCGAGGGGATGATGCAGACAGAGTCTGCCGAGGCCGTGCTGGTTGCAGCGCAGGCTGACCTCGAGAAACTGAACGCCCGCGTGGGGGACGAACACCGGACACTGCTGGAAGAACAAGCTGGGCTGACAAAAGATTTACAGCGTTTGGCCGCCGAGCGACAGGCGGTCCTAAGCGCCATCGCGGCGCAGGCATTGCAGACTTACGAGGATCTGCGGCAGCGCCGCCGAGGCACAGCGGTTGCTGAAGTGAACGAGAACTCCTGCTCGGCATGCGGCACCACACTGGCCGCCGCGCTGCAGCAAAACGCGCGCTCCGCGACGCAAATGGCTTATTGCCCGTCGTGCGGGCGCATCCTATTCGCCAACTGATCGGCTTCCCATGTCATTTTCCATCGATCCATTCTCATTCATCGTAGGCTTCATTACCACGACCGTCTTCTGGTGGCTGGTTGCCCGTGCGCGCCCGCTATGGGAAGAAGTCAAACAAAACTTTAGGGCGCAGGGCGAAGCTGCGCAAGCGAGACGGACCAGCAACGTCGAGGAAAACCACCGGCGTATCACGCTGCGTCGTGCGCAGGGGATGCATCTGGCGTCGCCGTTGTTCGCGCTGGACGAGATCCTGCAGGAACCACTGCTGATCGCTCCCCCTCCCGTCCCTGAACCCGGTGGTGTGATCGCCACCGAAGATGCGGTCGCGCAGTGCCTGCCGTACCTTCCTGCCTGGCCCGAGCTGGCTGGGATCTACGGCGCGGTTTCATTGACGCTTCCCGAGGCGCTGCTCGGTGGACGAAATATCGCAGTCATGGGGCATCCGGGCGCCGGAAAAACGGTGGCGCTCGCGAATCTCGCTTCGCTCGCCGCGAACCGGAGCGATCGGCTCGGCAAATTCCAGGATAAGGTTCCCT
>DASXQN010000191.1:0-4447 GCA_036507155.1 Anaerolineales bacterium | reverse complement strand
TGTAAATAATTAGCGGACGCGCCACAAACAGCTATCTGCGACACAGCGAGATCCTCTCGTGTTTGCAGTCAAGAAAATAATTACCGTATTTATGAGATCATTTACTTAGGTTTGGCCGCGGCGCAGCTCGATCGGTTTGCCGTGCGGCGTTTCGCGCGCCGCCCGATCCCACTCATCCTTGCGTATTGCGAGCTCGCCTGCAGCGACGAGACCTTTCTCGGCCGTGAGCCGCTCGAGCGCAGCGAGCCAGTATTCATAATAGCGGCGGCCATCGTCAGTCTCGCCGCGCGCGTTCGCGGCTGCGACTTCCCCGGCAAGACGGGCGGCAAATTCCTTCCAGGTAAAATGGCCGCGCTCGTGGAGGAATACGGCCATCGCGAATGCCTGAGCTTCCCACGGCGCGCGGAAGACGGGTCCGTTGTCATCGCGAGGCAGCGCGGGAAGGGCGTCGAAATCGGGAGTCTTCATGCCGGCTCCAGGTGATCGTCCCAGAGATCGATATGGACGCTGTCGCGCGCGGATGCGTGGGGCCCCCACAGGTCGCGCAGCGTGAAGCGCACGCTGTAACAGTGCTGGGGATTTTCGCCGCGCTCCATTGCGTTCGAATCGGGGAAAACAAACACGCCGTGGTCTCGTTCGACCACGCCGCGCCTGCCCCGCGCGTAGCGCGGCAGCCGCGTATGCCCGGCTGGATTCAGGTTGCGCGCCACGACCTGATCGCCTGGTCTAAAGCGCGGCGGCGGACTATCGGTGCGGCGCGCGCTTGCGCCCTTTTGTAGAACCCGCGCAACATCCTCGGCGAGCAGGACGTTGGGGAGGCCCGGCGTTACAGCCCGAGCGCGGCCGGCCTGAATCTCCGCCGGCTCGAGCAGGCTCTTCTCCACAAGCAACCGCTCCAGCCCGAACAGCCAATGTTCGTAGTAGGTGGTGTTCAGGTACTCGGGACCCGGCATCTGCTCGCGCGCGAAGCGAGACATGTCGATGTTCCACCTGCCCAAGGCGCCGGCTGCGAGCGTCAGAGCAAAGACGCGGCGCTCCCAGTCGTTGTGAAACACCGGCTCGTCCGGCTCGGGTGTGATGGGCCCCATCCCGTGCATACCGCCGAGATCGTGCGCGCCATTCATCGTCACATGTCCTTGGCCGGCGCCTTCGCATTTGCGACGCCGATCATCGCGTCACGCGTGACCAGCCCTGCCAGTTCCTCTTCGGTCATTCCCTCTGTGCCCGCCGGACGTTCGGGCAGCACCAGGTAGCGAAGCTCGGCCGTGCTGTCCCACACGCGAATCTCGACCTCTTCCGGCAACTCGATCCCGAATTCGCGCAGAACGCCCCGTGGGTCGAGGACGGCACGAGAGCGGTAAGGCGCCGATTTGTACCAGACCGGCGGCAGTCCGAGCACCGGCCACGGATAGCAGGAGCAGAGCGTGCACACAACCAGGTTATGAACTCCCGGCGTGTTTTCCACGACAAGAATGTCCTCGCCCTGCCGGCCCGTAAAGCCGAATTCGGCGATGGCGGCGCTCCCGTTTTCAAGCAGGCGCTGCTTGAAGGCAGGATCGCTCCAGGCTCGCGCGACCACGCGAGCGCCGTTGTGCGGACCAACCTTGGTCTCGTAGGTGTCGATCAGCGTGTCAAGCGCGGCGGGGTCGACGAGACCCTTGTCCACGAGCAAAGACTCCAGCGCCTTGACGCGGAGCTGAATTTCAGTCAACGGAGCGCCGTGTGGCCCCGGACCGTCGTGGTCATGGTCGTGATCGTGGGTGTTCATGATGACTCCTCCCCCGCTGGAACATAGCACAGCCTGCGTGCGAATCAAATGCCAGAAGGTAGACTCTTATGCTTGAAAATAGCAAATCTTAAATCACCGATCACAGATAACAAATTCCGGGAGCACACGGCCCCGGTCTATTTGTTATTTGTGATCGGTGATTTGAGATTTGTTATCTTCAAAAAAGTAATGCGGGGTTCTCACGAGAGAGACGACGTATGAGCGAGAAGTTGTTTCGGTTGCGCTGGGGCGAGCGATTGCATATCCTCCTTTTGCCAAAGCGAATTTCTTTCACATGGGGGATTTGAATGAGCAAGATGTGTCTCTTACTTCTCAGCCTTCTTTCTGCCGTGACAGGAATATCGGACGCCGCCGCACAGAGAGAAACGCGCAAGTATCCCAAGCTGGTTCTCCTGATCGCCGTCGACCAGTTCCGCTATGACTACCTGACTCGTTTCCGCGAACATTACACCGCGGGCTTAAATCGCCTCCTGACGAAAGGCGCGGTCTTCACGAATGCGAACCTGGAGCACTACCCGACCGTCACCGCGGTCGGGCATGCCACCATGCTCTCAGGGGCGACACCCGCGCTGAGCGGCATCATGGGTAATGATTGGTACGACCGGGAGTCGCGGCAGCAGGTCACCAGCGTTTCGGACGAAAGCGTGAAGTTGTTGGGGGGATCGGTAGGCCTGGGGTCGTCTCCTCGCCGCCTGCTGGTCAGCACGCTCGGCGATGAGATGAAAATGGCCGGGAGAGGCACGCCGCGCGTAGTCGGGATGTCGTTGAAAGACAGATCCGCGATCCTGCCGGCAGGACACATGGCAGACGGGGCATATTGGTACGATGCGAATACGGGGACATTTGTCAGCAGCACATACTACTTTGCGGACCTGCCGGCCTGGGTGAAGGAATTCAACAGCCGGCGCCTCCCCGACAAATACGCCGGTGCCGAATGGAATACCGTGGACGCCGAGCAGGGCGGGACTCTCAAGCTGCCGTCTGAAACGGGCCCAAAGTTGTACGAAGCCGTTTACAGCTCGCCGTTCGGTAATGAGCTGCTGGCAAGCTTTGCAGAGCAGGGCCTCAGGGCGGAAAGACTTGGCCAGCGCGGCGCAACCGACCTCCTTTCCGTCAGCTTCTCTTCCAACGACGCTGTAGGGCACGAAGTGGGTCCCGACGCTCCCCAGGTGCGCGACATTTCGATCCGGACGGACCGCGTCCTCGGGAAGCTCTTCGATGCCATCGACCATCTGCTGGGATTGGATAACGTGGTGGTGGTGTTGACCGCTGACCACGGGGTGTTGACCCTTCCCGAGAAGCTCGCGGAACGTAAGATGCCGGGAGGCCGAATGAAGGCGTCCACATTGTGGGATCCGATCCAGGCGGCGCTCAAAGAACGCTACGGCGAAGGGAAATGGATTGAGTTGACGGCAGGAACCTCGCCCTATTTCAACCTGGATCTTATTCGCGAGAAGAAGCTGGACTTCACGGAATTCCAGCAAGTCGCTGCCCGCGCCGCCGCCTCCGTCCCTCATGTCCTTCGCGTCTACACGCGAGACCAGCTCCTGCTGGGCCAGGCGTATCCGGACAGAATCGGCGCGCGCGTGCTGCGCAGCTTCAATCTGCGGCGCTCGGGGGACTTGGAGATTATTTTTGAGCCCTACTGGATCCGGTCCACTTCAGGCACAACCCACGGCACGCCCTATTCCTACGACACGCACATTCCGCTCATTTTTATGGGACCGGGCATTAAACCCGGCAAATACACCCAGAACGTGGCGCTCAATGATCTTGCGCCAACCCTGGCCAGCATACTCGACCTGGAGCCGCCCAGCGGCTCCGTCGGCCGCGTGCTGCACGAAATCTTCGCAGTACAGTAGCGATCGAGGATAGAAAAGGCGGTGGAGGAAAATGATGACCGGAGGCCCGAAGGGCCGGCAGTGCGTAGGCCCTGCCGTGAGGCACCACAACCGATTTGATAAAAAAGGCGCAGAGGCGGCTGCTCTCCTGGGACCGCACGCATCTTGCGTGCACCTGCTATACCTCGTGCACGCAAGATGCGTGCGGTCCCAGGAGATCCCGGAATCAGTTCTTTCCGAGTAGTTTGGTAAGGTGGAGGATTCGATCCTCGATCTTCAGTGCTGAGGAAGGTGGACCGCTTCTCGCAATGCTACTTCGTATCCGCGTACGAAGTGATAAATCAAGTGGTCAAAGAAACGGTCCACGGAATACTCCAGCTCTTCTTCCGCGTAAATATCGACTGCGGTGCCGGCCATCCCCTGTTCGCGCGCAAAGCTAATCATGTTTTCTTTGATGATCTGCAAGGCGCGCAAGATTTCATGCAGCGGAACGGACTCTTCAAAGCGCATCCGCCCCAGCCGCTGATAGTGCATCGCTATCTCGTCATCCTTTGAAAAAAGCCAGTGGCCGAGGTTTTTCAAGATCCCTCGCGCTTTGTCCTGCAAATCAAATTCCGGCAATTCACCCAGCGCGCGAAGGTCCGGGTCTGCGCGGATCTGTTGAATGATCTTCGTAGTGATCTGGTCTGCGTGGCCTTCAATAAGTTGAATCAGTCTGGAAGAGAACATCGGCTACCTCCGTGAGAGCGGCAGGCTTCCCTTTACCATCCGCCTTAGGGTGCTTTACCTCTCCTTGTTTAAGCAGTCTTTGAAGCGC
>DASXQN010000190.1:0-4162 GCA_036507155.1 Anaerolineales bacterium | reverse complement strand
TAACCCTTCGGGAGGTCCGGATAGAAGTAGTTCTTGCGCGCAAAGCTGCTGCTCTCCTCGATGGTGCAGTTCAGCGCGAGCCCGACCAGGATGGCCTGCTCGACGGCTTTCTTGTTCGCCGCCGGCAGCGCGCCAGGCAAGCCTCCGCACGTAGGACAAACATGGACGTTCGGCTCGGGCGCGGCGCCGTAGTCTGCTGAACAGCCGCAGAACATCTTCGAGCGCGTCAGCAGCTCGGCGTGAATTTCAAGCCCGATGACCGCTTCGTAATCCAGATTCGTCATCTCGCCTCGATCATGTCCTACGCGACGACCGGTGCCTTCGTATGCCAGTCGGTGATCGACTGGTAGGCATGGCCGATCTGCAGCAGTGTTTCTTCGCCAAGATGCGGACCGATTAACTGCATGCCTACCGGCATCCCGCCGGAAAATCCGCAGGGCACAGTCAGCGCCGGGACCCCGGCGGGATTAGTCGCCACGACGTAAATATCCGAGAGGTACATCGCCAGCGGATCGCCGGTCTTCTCGCCGAGTTTGAAGGCTGTGGTCGGGCTGATCGGGGCGAGGATCGCATCGCACTCACGGAAGGCATTCTCAAAATCGCGGCGGAGCAGCGTGCGCACCTTTTGGGCGCGCAGATAATACTCGTCATAATAGCCGGCCGACAAAGCGTAGGCGCCCAGCATGATGCGACGCTTCACCTCATCGCCGAACCCGTCGCGGCGAGTTTGCAAATATAACTCCAGTATGCCATCTGGATCTTCCGGGACCGACAGGCCGAAGCGTGTCCCATCGAAGCGTGCCAGGTTCGCGCTGGCCTCTGCGAACAGGATCAAATAGTAGACCGGCAAGCCATAGCTCGTGTGAGGCAGCGTTACCTCGCGGACCTGCATCCCGAGCTCTTCGAACGATTTGATCGCGTCGCGCACAGCTTTCTCCACGCCCGTTTCCATGCCCGCTACGAAGTATTCCTTCGGGATGCCGAGTTGCATGCCCTTGACCGATTTTCCAAGGTCTTTCGTATAGCGCGGAACCGGGGTTGACAAACTCGTGCTGTCATGAGGGTCCGCGCCTGCGATGGTCTCGAGCACCGCGGCGCAGTCATACACGTCGCGGGTCATCGGGCCAATGCAGTCAAAGGAAGAGACCAGCGCGATCAGTCCATAGCGGGACACGCGGCCATAGGTCGGCTTGAGCCCCGTCAGGTTGCAAAACCCGGCCGGCATGCGGACGGATCCGCCCGTGTCTTCGCCCAGGGCGAAGGTGCACAGGCGCGCGGCGACCGCCGCCGCCGATCCTCCGCTCGAGCCGCCGGGCACACGCGCGAGATCCCATGGATTGTGCGTATTGAAGAATGCCGAGTTCTCGCAAGAGGAACCCATGCCGAACTCATCCATGTTGTGCTTGCCGATCAGGACCGCGCCGGAATCGGCCAGCCGATCGATGACAGTGGCGCTGTATTGAGGGACGTAGTTCTCCAGGATTTTGGACGAGCATGTGGTGCGCAGGCCGCGCGTTGAGAGGCTGTCTTTTACGCCGAACGGGATGCCCGTCAGCGGCGTAACAGAAGCGCCGTCGCGGAGTCGCTCATCCGCGCGGCGTGCCTGCTCAAAGGCGCTGTCTTGCGCGATGGTGACGTAGGCATGCAACGTCGGATCGAGCTGCGCTGCGCGCGCCAGCACAGACTGAGTCAACTCCACGCTGCTGAGCTTCTTGGAAGTCAGCAGGTCGTGGGCTTCGCGGATGCTCAGGTCATACGGTTCCATGGATGATGGCTGCTCTCCAATCAACAAAGCAAAAACCCTAACACGAAGGACACGAAGTACACAAAGGGGAGAAGCCCGGTTTCTCGCCAGCAATTCTCCTTGGTGACCTTGGTGCCCTTTGCGTTTAAGCTCTAATCATCGCCCAACACAAGCGGCACCTTGACAAACCCGCCTTCGCGCCGCGGGGCATTTTTTAGAAAGTCCTCCCGGGACATCGATGGTGTCACCTCGTCTTCACGCAGAGTGTTCTCCGCGTGCGTGGTCGCGGCCGACGTTACGTCACTCGTATCCACTTCGTTTAGAAGATGGAAGTAGTCGAGGATGGACGTGAACTGCCGGCTGAACGTCTGCGCTTCTTCTTCTGAAATACCCAGCCTGACGAGGAAAGCGACGTGCTTCACCAGCTCCGCGTCGATCTTAGGTTCGTTTTCAGATTGTGTGCGTTTTGTCATTTGAGTACCTTATCTCAACCGTCATTGCGAGCCTGTGGGAAGTGTCGCCACGGCGCCACGGCGACGCAATCTCCTCCGTCAACGCGAGGAAGGCTTCGCACCTTCACTCCTCGCAACGGCGTCACTCTGCGATCTTAATGTGCAAATCTTTCAGCTGCTGAGGCTCCACCGCTGACGGCGCATCCGCCATCACGTCGCGGCCGGCTTGATTCTTCGGGAAGGCGATCACCTCGCGGATGTTCGGTTCGTCCGCCAGCAGCATGACGATGCGATCGATGCCGGGTGCGATCCCGCCGTGCGGCGGCGTTCCGTATTCAAAAGCTTCCAGCATGTGGCCGAAGCGCTCTTGCGCCACCTCCGGATCGAGGCCGATCAGCTTGAACACCTGCTCTTGCAAGCCGCGGTCGTGGATGCGGATCGAGCCGCCGCCGACTTCGTAATTGTTCAGCACCATGTCGTACTGTTGACCGCGTGCGCGGGCCGGATCTGTGGTCAACAGCGGAATATCCTCGGGCATCGGGCCGGTGAACAGGTGGTGACTCGGGTCCCAGCGTTTTTCCTCCTCGTTCCACGTCACGAACGGAAAGTCGGTCACCCAACAGAAGGCCAGGACGTTCGGATCGCGCAGGCCGAGGTCGTCGCCCAACTTTACGCGCAGCCGGCCCAGCGTCTCGAACACGACCGCGGGTTGGTCCGCTACGAAGAGCAGCAGATCGCCCCGCTCCGCGCCCATCCTGGATCTGATGGCTTGATTCCGTTCATCGGACAGAAACTTGGCGAACGAGGACTTCGGCTCCCCGTCCTTCGGAAGCGCTAAGTAAGCCAGGCCCTCGGCGCCGTATTCGAGCACATAGGCTGTCAACGCGTCGATCTGCTTCCGCGTGTACTCTCCGCAGCCTTTTGCGTTGAGCCCGCGCACATGCCCGCCGGCTGCGATCGTCTCTTCGAAGACGTTGAAGCCGGAGCCGACCGCCAGGTCGGTAATGTCTTTGAGCTCCATACCAAACCGAAGGTCCGGATTGTCCTTGCCGTACTTTTCCATTGCCTCCGCGTAGGTGAGGCGCGGCCAGGGGCTGGCGAACAGCTTCTTCTGCGGCAGGATTTCCTTCACCAGCGCGGTATACAGGCCCTCGGCCAATTGCATCACGTCCTCGCGCTCGACGAATGACATTTCCAGGTCCAGCTGCGTGAACTCGATATGGCGGTCGCTGCGCTGGTCTTCATCGCGGAAACAGCGCGCGATCTGGAAGTAGCGCTCGATCCCGCCAACCATCAGCAACTGCTTGAGCTGCTGAGGCGATTGAGGCAGGGCGTAAAACTCGCCCGGATACATGCGAGAGGGCACCAAATAATCGCGCGCGCCTTCCGGAGTCGTCTTGAACAGGATCGGAGTCTCGATCTCAAGGAAGCCCTGACGGTCCAGATAATCGCGGATGAACTTTACCACCTTGTGACGCAGCTCCAGGTTATTGCGCATCTTCTCGCGTCGCAGGTCGAGATAGCGATATTTCAGCCGCGTGTTCTCGTCCGGCAGGGATTCGTCGTCGTTGACGATGAAGGGAAGCGGTTTGGCTGGGTTCAGCGCATTCACCTCGGCGGCGATCAGCTCGATCTCGCCGGTGGCCATTTTCGGGTTTTCCATGCCGGCCGGACGCATGTGGACCTTGCCGGTGATCTGCAGCACCCACTCCAGTCGCACGTTGGCGATCAGATCGAGCGTCTCTTTTGAGAGGGTGGGGTTGCACACAACCTGCACGATGCCAAAACGGTCGCGCAGGTCCAGGAAGGTGACTCCGCCATGGTCGCGGCGACGGTGCACCCAGCCGGCCAGCGTGACCGGTTGATCCGCATGGCTGGCGCGTAACTCGCCGCAGGTATGAGTCTTGTACATAAAGGCCTCCGAATGCATTTACCACGAAGGTCACAAAGAGCACTAAGGCGTGAA
>DASXQN010000189.1:0-6319 GCA_036507155.1 Anaerolineales bacterium | reverse complement strand
ATCTGCCAGCGGATTGGGTGCCATACTTCTATTTTGGCATAGGATTCGTGGAATGTCTGGGATCGATCGCGCTGCTCTTCGGCGCGAGTTTAGACACGGAAAGCACTCCTAACGCACACCTGCCCTGCCGGGCGGTGCCAGGGAAGACGCGGAGACGCGAAGATTCTCTTAACGCAAAGGCGCAGAGTCGCAAAGGCTCTCCCACTCCTTCTTCGCGACCTGGCGACATTGCGTTAAGTTCTGCGCTACTGAAGGCGTTGTTCCCCTTGATCCTATTGTTCGCGTTCATCGGCGCGCTGCCATGGCTGGCCGAGCTGCCGGCCAAGCCGCGCTACCCGGATCAATCTGTCGGCGCGCTCGAAGCGAAGCTTGTGGCCGTTTCCGGGCCGCTCATTTCAAGGGGCATCGTGCCATTTCTTTCTCAACCGAATGCAGTGATCGCACAAGGTCGTTTGCTCTATCCGCGCTATTTCTATCGCGGTGCCGGATTGTCCTCGGCGAACGCCTGGCCGGCCTACGCCGTCCGCGATTTTCCGCGCACCGGTTTCATGCTGTTGAATGCATCTTTCAGAAACGCGTTTTTCCCCGGACAAGACGCGCAGCCTTTTCCCCACGGCGCAGACGCGATCGTGCTGGGATGTCAACGGGATGGCTACATCGAGGTGCGCCTGATCGGCTTCCCTGCCGCAAACATTGCGTATCTAAGCGATCTTCGTTTAGAACCGTGCAGTTCACCTTGAGCGGGCAACTCCCAATGCTGCGTCCCGCCTCAGCCGCATGAAAGAACTGACTGCTCGATTATTGGAATGGTATGCCGGGCACGCGCGCCGTTTGCCCTGGCGCGGCCATCCGGATCCTTACGCGGTGTGGGTTTCAGAGATCATGCTGCAGCAGACGCGCGTCGAAACGGTAATCCCGTATTTTGAAAACTGGATGCATTCGTTCCCAACCGTGAAAGTGCTGGCATCCGCCACGGAAAGGGCAGTGCTTAACGCCTGGGAGGGTCTAGGCTATTACAGCCGCGCCCGCAATCTGCACAAGGCGGCAAAGATCGTGGCCGAGCGCCACGACGGCGCCCTGCCACGCGACCTGGAGGCGCTGCGCGCCCTGCCCGGAATCGGACGTTACACCGTCGGCGCGATCGCGTCGATCGCGTTCGGCCTGGATGAGCCAACGCTGGATGGCAATCTGCGCCGCGTGTTCGCGCGCCTCTTCAACGTAACTGAACCTGCCGACTCGCCCGCCGGCGAGAAGATCCTGTGGGCGCTGGCCGCCGACCACCTGCCGAAGGGCCGAGCCGGCGACTACAACCAGGCGCTGATGGATCTCGGCGCGACGATCTGCCTGCCGAAGAATCCGCGCTGCCTGCTGTGTCCGCTCATGCAAGTGTGCCGGGCGCGCGAGCTTGGTCTTCAAGAGCAACGTCCCGTGCTCAAGCCGAAGAGGGTCACGCCGAACTACGTCCACGCCGCGGGCGTGATCACGCGCAACGGTCGCGTGCTGCTGGCAAGACGCCCATCGAAAGGATTGCTCGGCGGTATGTGGGAATTTCCGAACGGCCGGGTCGAAGGCGATCCGGCCCGGGGGCTGAGAGTCGCCTTGAAAACGGGATACAGACTCAGGGTCCGGAAAGGCGCGGCGCTGGGAATTGTCCGGCATGCCTACACACACTTCAAGGTCGCCGTGCACATCTATCGCTGTGAGCTGATCGAGCCGTCGGAGAATGCCGGCCTGAGGTTGTTGCGTCTCGGGGAGTTGGAAAATTTTCCGATGGGCAAGATCGACCGGCAGATCGCGCGCATGCTGACCGCGCTCCGCAAATGACATCCGACTTCGACGCCGAACGCCGGCGCATGATCGCAGAACAGATCGAGGGCCGCGGCCTGACGGATGCGCGGCTGCTGGCCGCCTTCGAAGCCGTGCCGCGGCATCTATTCGTTCCGGAAGGCAAGCGCGGCCTCGCCTATGCCGACCGCGCTTTGCCGATCGACTCTGGGCAAACGATCTCGCAGCCGTACATGGTCGCGGTCATGACGCACCTGCTCGAACTGAATGGACGTGAACGCGTACTCGAGGTGGGCACCGGCTCAGGATATCAGACCGCCATCCTGGCAAAGCTGGCTGCGGACGTGCATACGGTCGAAATCATTCCCGCGCTATCTGAGTCGGCTCAGAAAATCCTGGCGCCTTTGGGTATCGAAAACGTTCACTTTCATGTGGATGACGGTTCTCTCGGTTGGCCCCCGGCCGCGCCCTACGACGGGATTCTAGTCACCGCCGCCGCGCCGGAGGTGCCGAAGCCGCTGCTCGCGCAGCTGTCCGACGGCGGCACGCTGGTGATCCCCGTCGGCGCGAAGACCGAACAGTCGCTCGAGGTTTGGAAGCGCAAGGGCGATCAATTCGAGCGCCGCATCATGTTTGACGTGGCCTTCGTGCCGCTGCGGGGGAAATATGGGCGGAAGTGATTTAGCCACGCACGCGTGCCCCGCGGGGTATTGCGCGGACTTGTGCCCCGCAGGGGTATTACCACGGTATGCCTGCTTTTGCGGATGAAAAAATGGTTCGATGTTGGCGTAAATCTTAACGCACGGTGGAACTAAAAACAAAACATCCGTCTCCATAGAGAGGCGGATGTCTTCAGTTGATCTTCGTGGCGGGGATTGTTATCCCTTGCTTAGCGTGACAAATACCATCGGGCGGCGCTTGGTCTCCTGATGCAGGTAGCTCTTGACCGCGTTGATGATGTCCTTCTCCGAATCCAGCCCGCCGCCATTGACGGTGTCCATGACCCGTTTGCGGATCTCGGGCAGCAGTTGCTCGGCGTCTTTCGGCGAGACGAAGCCGCGCGTGATGATCTCGGGCTCGTGCAGCAGCCGGCCGCTGAGCTTGTCGAGGCTCAGGTCGATCAGGATGATGCCGCTGCGGGCGAGTTGTCCGCGCTCGCGCATCACGTCGTGATCGATGTCACCGATGCTCTCGCCTTCGACGAAGACGTAGCCGCCGGGGATGCGTTCACCGAGCCGCAGATTGCCGCCGGCCAGTTCCACCACCTGTCCATTTTCGACCACCACGACCTTATCGGCCGGGATGCCGACTTCTTTGGCCAGTTCACCGTGGCGCATCAACTGCCGCAGCTCGCCGTGGATGGGCATGAAATGCTTCGGACGCACCAGGTTGATGAGGAACTTCTGTTCCTCCTGGCTCGCGTGCCCGGATACGTGGACGGGCAGGGCCGAGTCCGAGATGACCTTGGCGCCCCTGCGGAGCAGGCGGTTAATGGTCTTGCCGATCGTCTCCTCGTTGCCCGGGATCGGGTGCGAGGAAAGCACGATCGTGTCCCCGGGCCGCAGATCGAACTGGCGATTGGTGCCCGCCGACAGGCGGCCTATGATCGAGGACGGTTCGCCCTGCGAGCCGGTACACATCAGGGCCACCTTGTGGTCCTGCATGTTTAGGGCTTGCTCAAGCGTGACGACCGCGTCTTCGGGGATATCCAGGTAGCCCATCTTGCGGGCGATCTTGACGTTGTCCACCATGCTGGGGCCGACGAAAGCCAACTTGCGCTTGTGTTTAATAGCTGCATCCGCAACTTGTTGGACGCGCGAGATGAGCGAGGCAAACGTGGCAACGAGCACGCGTCCGGAGGCGGCCGCGAAAACCTGGTCGAACGCGGGACCGATCACCATCTCTGAGGGAGTCCACCCGGGACGTTCAGCGTTGGTGGAATCCGACAACAGCAGGTCGACGCCGCGTGCCGCAAATTCGGCCAGCTTGGCGTAGTCCGTCGGCCAGCCATCCACGGGCGTGTGGTCGAACTTGAAGTCGCTCATGTGGACGACCAGGCCAGCCGGCGTGGTGATGCCGAGGCCGACCGCGTCCGGGATGGAGTGGCAGACGTGGAAATATTCGATGGTGAATTGGCCGAGCACCGTCTTCTCGCCCGCCTGCACGGTCTTCAATTGAGCGCGCTCCAGGCCGCCGTTGCGCGCCAGTTTCCCCTCGATCAGGCCGCGGGTTAGCGGCGTCGCGTACAAGGGCGCGCGCACGGTGCTCAGCAAATGCTGGATCGCACCGATGTGGTCCTCATGACCGTGCGTGATGAAGATGCCCTTCACGTGGGCTGCCCGCTTTCGCAAGTACTCGAAGTCCGGGATGATGTAATCCACCCCGAGCATATCGTTCTCGGGGAACATGATCCCCGCATCGACGACGATGATCTCGCCGCCGAATTCGTAGGCCATCATATTCTTGCCTACTTCCCCGAGACCCCCCAGGGGAATGATCTTCAATTTTCCCTTCTTACTCATTCAATTCCAATACCTTTCTTGCTGCGTCACGCGAATCTCGGAATCTGCCCTGGCATCGCGCCGGCCGGAATCAAAGTTCGATTGTGGATTTTTCGCAGCACTTCTTAAAAATGTTTATTAGCCGCCCATGGGCGGATAAGGTCGCTGTTGACACAAAAAAATACCCCTGCTTTGACTTAGTCGCGAGGGGCTTCCTTACCGATTGCGATTGTTCTCAAACAAACGGCGACTCGGCGCCGTGAAAGTCAACTTGAACGTCACAACTATACCAGAGAATGAAAGATTTGTCCAGCCCGTTCCGACTTTGCGCGTAAGCTAGGGCGGCCATAAATTAGCCGCTGTAGATTCTATTTATCCGCATTAGTGCCTTCGCTACCACCGCCATGCTCATTGCCGTCGCCACTGCTTTCGCCACTTCCACTGCCACTGCCATTTCCACTGCCGCTGCCATTACCGCTACCACTGCCACTGCCATTACCGCTACCACTGCCGCTGCCATTGTCATCGCCACTGCCGCTCGGGTTACCATGTACATGGCTGCTGCCGTGTTCTCTGCCGTCCTCCTCGCCGGCCCGCGGAGTCGGCTGCACCGCTGCGGCGGCATCCGACTCGATCGGCGGATTGGGTTTGACAACAAGGCTGGGTGGGACCGGAACGCCAGACATGTCACTCATCTTCGCGGCCACGATATCCATCGAGATCGGGGCTATCGGCCGGATGCCCATGTCCACGCTGTAATTGGCGTGATCTTCGGCCAGCACCGATATCGGGATGAATTTCGCGCCCGGCAGGGCGCTTGCGTGACTCATCGAGACAATCGCTGCTACGACTGCGACGATCAAACTTCCAACCAAAAAGTATGCAAGCCGGTTCAAATCGAGCTCCGAGCCGCCGAGGCTTCTTCCAGCCGCGGGGTACCCTACATTATAGCGTCGAATTGTATATTGGGCCGCCGGCCAGGATCGGAATCACAGGTATTCAGCGCCGGGACCGAGGCGCTCGCCGATGTACTTCAGAAAGACCACCACGACCTCTGGATCGAAAGCGATTCCCGAATTCTGCGCGATGTACTCGAGCGCCGCCAGCTTCGGCCACGCCCTGCGATAGGGCCGGTCAGAGGTCAGCGAGTCCCAGACGTCGACCACGGAGAATACGCGCACGCTCACCGGAATATACTTGCCGGCCAGGCCGTTGGGATAACCGGTGCCGTCCCATTTCTCGTGGTGCAGCGTCGGGATGTCCATGGCCGGAAACAGGAAGTCGATCTGCCGAAGCATTTCACGGGCCAGATTCGGATGCTCCTCGATCGCGCGTCGTTGCGCCGCGTCGAGCGGGCCGGGCTTCAACAGAATGCTGTCAGGGATACCCATCTTTCCGATATCGTGCAGCAAAGCGCCGCGCCGGATATTTTCCAGTTCGCTTGCCGGCATCTGCATGCGCCGCGCCAACTCCACCGTCATTTCGGCCACGCGCAGCGTATGACCTTGCGTTTCCCGATCGCGCAGCTCAAGCGCCCGCGACCAGCCCTCGATGGTCTTATCGTACGCGGAAACCAGATTCTTTTCGGACCGGCGCAGGTTGGATAGCATCTCATTGAACGACTGTGCCAGCACCGCCACCTCATCACCGCCGGAAGTATCGACCGGCACGTTCAGATTTCCCCTGGATACCTCGCCCGCGGCTTGCTTGAGCCTGACGATCGGCCTGGTGATCCGATCGGACAGCGCGAGACCCAGCAGCATGGCGGCCAGGATGGCCACGACCACCTGCGCCGTGACGTTCATGCGCGTGCTCCGGTTTGCACGGACGAGGAAGGTCTTTGGCAGAGCCGTGCCAAGCACCCCGATGTTTTCGCCGTCGCGGGCTTCCATGGCGCCCAGGATCTCGGTGTAGTCGATGCCGCCGATCACCATGTCGCGCACCAGGCTGCTCGTGTCCTTGCTCTCCAATATGGTGTCAATATCCACCGCGGGCCGCGTGGGCATTTCGATGAAAGTGGTGGTCACAGGATT
>DASXQN010000188.1:0-5493 GCA_036507155.1 Anaerolineales bacterium | reverse complement strand
TCAGAATTATTTCCGGGTCTACGACCGCGAGGGCCAGCCCTGCCCTGCATGCGGGAAGCTCATCCAGCGACTGGTCGTCGGGCAGCGCGGCACGCACATCTGCCCGAACTGTCAGAAAGGATAGGCCATGCAATTCAATCTTTTCATCGTCCTTCTCATTGCCTTGGTGGTCATGTTCTTCGGTTATTTCTTCGGCTTGTTCGAGGGCCGCAACCAGGGCTATAAGAAGGGCAAGGCCGAGCAAGACGCGGGGACGCTCCGGCCGGAAAGTGCGGCCCCGGCGCCGGTCGCCGCGACCGTAGTGGAGGATCCTGGATTGCTGCGCTTGAAGGAAGAGAACGGGCAATTCCGCGTCGATATGGACGGCGCGCGTCTCAGCGTCGACACACTAACTCCCGAAAAGCGCAAGCGCCTGATCGAACTGATCACGCGTTTGAGGCCATGGGTGGATGGACGGCCCACCGCGCAAAGCGAACCGTTGCGTCCGCCTCCTGCGCCGGCGCCGGTTTCGGTCCCGGTCAGCCAGCCGGCCGGCCTGACTTCTCCGGTGACTGCGGTCATCACATCGCCGCTCAAGAAGGAAGAGCCCGCCGCGCCCAAGACGATGGTGGCACAGATCGACGCGATCCTGCAGGAGCGGATGGCCGACGGCCCACTGGCCAGGCGCGGCATCAGATTGGAAGAATCACCCGGCGGGAGTGTGACCGTCGTCGTCGGCATCAGCCGCTATACGGGCGTCAGCGATGTCCCGGACCCCGAGGTGCAGGCAGCCATCCGCGCCGCGATCGCAGAGTGGGAAAGAAAGTTCACGCCTGGGTTGTAAATTCTCCGGAATTGGCTTAGAACAAGTTTTGGTTCTTTAACGCGAATTGCGCGAATTTGGCGAATTACGCGAATCGATTTGAAAGAGATTCGCGGACTTCGCTCTTTTCGCGCAATTCGCGTTTGAATCGTCTTTGTCTGCGAAGGCGCGCAGGTCGCGCGAGCAACAATTCCTCACAGTTTTCCCGAATCTAAATCCGCGTAAATCCGTGTAATACCCCTGCGGCGCACACGTCCGTGGCTGATCTTCCACGGAATAACGGATTTAGTCTAAATCGATTTAACCAAATACAACTCGCCCCGTTCGAAGCCGCGCTCGAGATAATACAGCCGCGTACCCACCGCGGAGATGACAGCCAGGCGCTTGAAGCCCCGGCTGCGCGCGAGCGCTTCGGCCTGTTCCAGCAGATGCGTTCCCAGGCCGGCGTGCTGGGCCGCGCCGCTTTGCTCCGCGCCCACGGCCAGGGACTGTCCGTATACATGCACCTCGCGGATGAGCGCGGCGCCATTGAGATCGTCCAGGCCCGTCTGCGGTGAGCCGGCCCCGGGCAGCGATAGCCGCACAAAGCCCGCCAGCTTGTCGTCCGGCGTGACATAGGAGAGGAAATGTTCCTCTGCCGCGCCCGCTTGATAGCAGAGATCGTCCAGCTGTAACAGACCGGGGTCGACGACCTCGCCGCGCACTTCACGGCAGCGTACGCACTGACAGCGCGTGCCGCGGCGCTTCATCTCAACCTGCACATCCTGGCGCAGGCTGGTGCGCCGGTTGCCCTCCACCACATTCGTGGACGGGATGTCGCGGATGATGCGGTTGACGCGGCAGTAGCGCGGGATGGTGGGCTTGATGTCCACGATCAGGTCCAGCAATTCTTCGGTGGAATAGGGCTGGAATTCGCCGCGCAGCCAGTATTCGTACAACTCGGCGTTGGCCAGCAGTTGATTCGGATAGATCTTGATCTCGTCCGGGCAGAAACCGTCCCACATGCGCGCAAAATCGGTGCGGTCGGATTCAGGCGTCGCGCCGTGCAGGTTGGGCATCCAATGCAATACGATCTTGAATCCCGCCGCGCGCAGCAGCGCCACAGCCTGCCGCGTGCACTCCACGTCATGGCCGCGCTTATTCAGTTCGAGGATCCCGTCGTCGAAGCTTTGCGCGCCCATCTGCACTTTGGTCACACCCAGGTGCCGCAGCCAGCGGAGCTCGTCCGGGTTGATCTCGTCCGGGCGGGTCTCGATGACCAGGCCCACGTCGCGGTGCGAGGCGCATTCGTTCATGTCATGAGCTTGGGACAAATTGACCATAGAGCCATCGTTCTGTTCTTCTTCCTGCCCCCGGTGTCCGGAGCCCGCGCTGAGCGAAGTCGAAGCGTGGTTAAGCCCGTTCATGGCATCGAAGCAGCGCTTGACGAACCACTCCTGGTAATCCCGCCGGTACGACGACCACGTGCCTCCCAGGATCAGCAGTTCGATCTTGTCCGTGGGATGGCCGACCGATTCGAGCGCCTGGATGCGCGAGGCCACCTGCGCGTACGGGTCGAAGTCGTGCTCGAGGCCGCGCATCGCGCCCGGCTCATCAGGCAGATAACTCTTGGGCATGCGCACATCGGTGGGACAGAAAATGCATTTCCCCGGGCAAGGGTAGGGTTTGGTCAGCACCGTGACAGTCGTCACGCCCGAGAGCGTGCGCACCGGTTTCATGCGGATGAGTTCGAGCAGATGCACGTCTGCCGCGAGCTCGTCGTTCTCCACCATTTGCTGGTACGCGGCGACAAGCATGGCCTTGCTCAGGTAGCCCCCATCGGCCAGCGGATAACCGCGCAGCGAGTCCATCACCGCTCGTCCGCCGCGCACATCCTCGAGGATGCGGCGCGCCAGGCTGAGCTTTTGCGCGGTAAGCGTATTGGTCTTGCGCCACTGCATCTGGCGTTCGGTCAGGGTCATGGTCGTAAAATTATACCCGTTATAATCTCGACATGAATGCCGCCACCGCCGCGCGTCTGTTGGCGCTCAACCGTTATTTCTACGAAGAATTCGGCGAATCTTTCGCGGCCACGCGTCAACGACTGCAGCCTGGCGTGAAGCGCATCCTGGAAACGCTGCGCGGCGACGAATCGATCCTCGACCTCGGATGCGGCAACGGCGAACTCGCGCGCGCGCTGGCCCGGCGCGGTCATCGCGGCCCGTATCTCGGCCTGGACTTCAGCCTGCCACTGCTTCGAGAGGCGGAATCTCCGCTGGATGGACTCCCAGCCAAGTTCTTGGAGGCAGATATTACACAGTTGTCAGTTGTCGGTGATCAGTTATCGGTGGTGGGTGGTTGGACTCTGATAACCGCCTTTGCTGTACTGCATCACGTCCCCAGTGAGGAGTTGCGATTAAATCTCCTCCAAGAAGTAAGTGATCTACTCGCAAGAAACAGCCGCTTCATCCTGTCCAACTGGCAATTCCTCAACAGTGCCAAGCTCAGGGCTCGTATCCAGCCGTGGAGCGCGGCCGGCCTGACGGAGGCGGACGTCGACGCGGGCGATGCCCTGCTCGACTGGCGCGACGGCGGGAAGGGACTGCGTTATGTGCACCACTTTTCCGCGCAGGAGTTGTCCGACCTGGCGGGACAGATCGGGCTGCGCGTGAGCGAGTCGTTCTTATCGGATGGGGAGGGCGGAAAGTTGGGGCTGTATCAGGTGTGGGAAAAGAGCTGAGGCCGAGGTCTAAAGTCCAACGTCTGGCATCACACAACTATATTATTCGGATTCATAATGTACTGCCACCAGTTGTTGTGCACGCCGTTCTTGCGTCCGGCCACCTTGGGCAGGTGCTTCAACCACCATTGCTGATAGGCGCGCGGCTCGCCGTTGCCCCACTCTGCGGTGTTCACCGGCCTGCGATCCCCTTTGAAATTCGGAAAATTGTTCAACCAGTCGTAACACTCGCTGGTCACGGTTCTTGCGTTGTCCCATTCGTAGTCGCGCGTGCTGTTGGGCGCGAAATGCACCGTACCGACGGCGGCTTTCCCCGGAGCCACCAGGTCGTAGCGCGTGAAACGCTGCCACAGGTTGGCCTCGCCGCTCAGCTTCTCGAAGGCCCGCATCACGATCGATTCCGCGCGGTGGCCGAACGAGTGCAGCATCTCGCCGACGTTGCGCTCATACGAAAATCCCATCACCACGAAGCGGCGCTGGCTGGCCGCGGTGTTTTTCAGCGGCGGCGCATTACACCAGAAGGCACCCGGCCCACCCATCGTCGATTCATATAAGCCGGCGTGCGGAAAGGCGATGATCCAGACCTCATCGATCTCGTTCCTTGCCACGCGTTCCAGGACTTTGAAGCGCGTCAGGATCGCGCCGTAGTCCGCCTCCTGCGGCATGCGCGGCGGCGTGACTCCGCGCAGCACGTTCATGTAGGTCTCAGGGGTGTAGCGGAAGCCATCCGTCTTGGGCGGAAACTCGGCGATGTCGATGCGCTGGACGATCTGATAGCGCGCCAGCCCGCCGCTGCATTTGAGGATATCGCTCATGAAGCCGGTGGCCAGATCCTCGACGCGGTACCAGCCCTGGGTTTCGGATAGCTTCCTGCCGGTGGCGCTGTCCATGACAGGGTCGTAGACCAGCACCAGCACGCGGCTGAGGGTGAGCTGCGCGGGTTCGTTGGGGCTGTCCGGCGGCGCGACCGGCCTCACCGGCGCGGGCGGCGGCTTTTTCGTGCCAAATAATCTCGAAATAAGGTCCAGAAGATTGCCCATCAGATCCTCAAATGCAATTTACCACAAAGACACTCAGAGAAAAAATATCCTTATTCGTGTCTTTGTGACTTCGTGTCTTCATGGTGTGCGTTTCACGTCTTGCTAGCATTCTTAGGGCATGTCCGTTGCGTAATACACCTGGTCCTTGATCGAAAGATATAAGACGTGATTCGGCCCGGCCGCGATCGCGCCGATCGTCCCGGCGGGCAGCGGATTGGACGAGCCCGTTGTGGGCCGCAACTGGTTCTGCAGCTCGAGCGAACGCGGGCTGAAGCGCAGCACGCCCTGGCTGTCCGCGTCCAGCAGCAGGATGGCCGAATCGGGGGGCGAGGTCAGGATCATTTGCGTGATGTGTGTCTGCGCGAACAGGTCGGAGCCCTGGTAGGCCGTGAACGGATTGGTGAGCACGGCCGGATCCTGGCAGCGCGTGGGAACCGTCTCGATGCGGCTGTAAGAGCAGGTGGAGAGATGTCCGTCGGCGTGCAACAGATACAGATCGTCACCGCTGACTGCCACATCGATCCCGTCCTGGATCTCGGGGATCTGGCCGCCGAAGAAGAAATAGGGCTGGTCGACGAAGGTGCTGTCCTTGCCGGCGTACACCCACACCGCGCGCGAGGGCGCGTCGAGCACGTATAGATTCCCACTGTCGAGCGTGATGGCGGTCACGCGGCCCCAGTTGGTGCTGGGCGCAGGCAGAGGGATGGCCTGCGGCACCTGTCCGGGTGCGCAGTACAACAGGTTGCCGGCTGCGTCCACGCCCATCACAGAGGCGTTGACCGAATTCAAGAGGGGCAGCGCCAGGATATCCACGAGCGGCCCCACTTGATACGCGCCGTACGGCCCCGGTTTGCAATTGAAAGCCGAATCCATCTGGAACCCGTGCGTGGTCAGTTGCGCTCGCAACAATTCGCCGGTGCGCGCGTCCAGCA
>DASXQN010000187.1:0-4749 GCA_036507155.1 Anaerolineales bacterium | reverse complement strand
GGCACCCTTGAGCAGATCCGGCGAGAACATGCCGTCCGAACCCATCAGGATGACGGTCTCGAGGCCGGCCACGTCGCGAGCCTGTGCGGTGATAAAGCCGCCGGCCGCGATGAAGATCGGGTAGTAGAGCAATTCCGGGCCGGTCGCGGCAACCGTGGTGAGGACGGCGTGCATGTCCGTGTCGGTCTTGGCGACTGCTTCCTGAGCGACGATCTCGCCGCCGAGGGCCTTGAAGTTATCAACGAACACCTGCTGCAATGCCTGTGCGTACGCGGACCCATCGTGGATGGTCGCAGCCTTGCGAACTCCCAGGACGTTGTACGCGAACTCCGCTACCGCTTTGCCTTGGAAGGCATCGCTGTGGGCCGTGCGCAGATAACCGTCATAGTCCGGGCCGCGGTCGGGCGCAGTCAAAGCGGGTCGGGTGTTTGAGGGCGAGATGGTGGTGAGGCCGGCATTGGTGATGGTGGCGATGCCGCCTACGGTCTCGTCCGAGCACGAAGAACCAACCAGCGCTACGAGCGAGGTATCTGTGGCCAATTTGGTCGCAGCGGTGGCACCACCCTCGGGCGTGCAGCCGGCATCTTCACTGGTGATCAAGATGTCGTGGCCGAGCAGGGTATTGCCGATGTCATCAGCGGCGATCTGAACGCCATACAGGGAATCCTGGCCCAATGTGGCATCCGCGCCAGAGAGCACACCCCAGTAAGCGATGTGGATCGGATCGCCAGGCGCGATATCAAGGCAGCCAATGGCATCATCGCAGACGAACGCGGCAGGGGCCTCGGTGGCCGGAGCCTCCGTCATCGGCACTTCCGTCGGCGCCGCGGTAGGTGAGCCGCAGGCGGCGAGCGCCATGCTGGCGACGACCAGCAAGGAAAGTAAAGTGAGCAAACGCTTGGTCATTCTTACTCCTCCAGGGATAGTTGGCGATACTTGCCCGAAAGTTCGGGTTTGACGATTGAGCGGACAACGCTCCAGCGGGTCTTGTCTGTACCACCTCCTTCCAAAGAGAATTCGGATGGGCCCATTCAGACGAAAGCCGGAGAACGAGCCAAAACCGTGGGGTTTCTCGCGGCTGACAAATGGCGCTTGCGTACCGTATCTTCTTTACGTACCGCGTGCGGGTTGAATACTAATGGTACGTGAATTCTATGCGCAGGTCAAGACTCTCTATCTGCCGCGACTCCCAACAGGGATCCGCCGTCCGCCAAATCGTGGATGGCTTCGTCGATGTATTCAAGGATTCCTGGACGATGTGGGTTTGTTTGCTGATCCGACGGATGCCGGCGATGATCGGACCGCCCGCGTGAAACCGGATCTGCCCGCATCCATCGCTCGGAAGTCTCAGCCGCGCAGGCGCGAACTGAAAAAAGTTATCACTCTGTTTAAGATGACTGACGACGGCCGTCATGTTGTATTGAGTAGTGTAGCATATTTGAAAATCGGGTGCAACGGTCAGTCTACGGGTAGGCCGCGGCCAGCCAGTCCAGTGGATCCACTTGCACACCGTTGACCCAGATTTCCCAATGCAAATGCGCGCCGGTCACGCGTCCGGTCCCGCCCACCAGTCCGATCAACTGGCCCTGTTCAACGATGTCCCCGACCTGCACTCTGAATTCCGACTGATGCCAGAAGCCGCTGTAGACGCCCCAGCCATGGTCGATGATGGTGGCGTTGCCGCGCACTGTAAGCGGTTGCGCGAAGATCACGCGCCCGGGCGCAGGCGCAGTAATGGCCAGACCTTCGCCGCCGCAAAAATCCAGGCCGGTGTGGAACCCGGGGATCTGGATCTGTGTATTCGTTACTTTGTACGTGCGGCGCGTGCCGAAGCGTGAGGTGTAACAATCCGGATATGCGGCAGGTGCGGCAAAGATCGTGCTCCAGTAACGATCGGAGGGGGATTGCGAGATGAGCGACTGGATCAGTTGGAGCTCCGGTTCCGTGACCGCCGGGTCGATCGTCGCCGGGTCATTGAGCGGGATCACCTCGCTGCGGTAGTTCCCTGAAACGACCAGCATCATTTGTTCGTAGGACTGGCTGCTGCCGTCGGGCAGCGCGGCATCGAGCCGAAGCGGATAAGCGCCCGGCTGGAGCAGCGCATGCACACCCTGAAGCGCAACGTTTGTGCCGTCCTCCAGATTAAAGAAATGTAGCGGAATGTCGATCAGTGCTCCACTCAAGTTCACGTCCGGCGCAGTCTTAACGAAAATAACGCCGGTGCCGCCTTGCTTCAGTGGCAATCCTTTGATCTCTGCGCTTATGAACGCGGGTGGCAGTCCGGTGGCCGGTTGACTCGACTCGTCGCCGGGAGTGTAAAGCACATCGCCGGGCAGCCCGTCCCAGGTCCCGCCGAGATCGTTCAGCTCCTTCAGCGTCCACGCGTCCGAGCCCTGACGGATGGCCAGCTCGAACAGCGATTCGCCTGCCGTCGGCACGATCCCGGCCATCGGCGGGGCCTCCGCGTCCTGCGGGATGATCATGCTGGCGCCGACGTAAAACTCCGTGGGGCTGACGAGGTGATTGAGCCTGCGGAGAAGGTCGACCGGCACGCCGGTTCGGCGCACCAGGCTGCGGAATGAGTCGCCAAAGTTTATGATCTCGCTGTTGAGTATGCCGGTCACACCTTCCAGCCCGGGGATGATGAGCCGCTGGCCCGCGGCAAGCAAGTCCGGATCGGTCAGGTTATTGGCGGCCATCAGCGCATCAATGCTGATGTTGAAGCGCGCCGCGATCGAGTAGAGTGAGTCGCCCGGCTGCACGATGTAGATGGGACCATCCGCCGTCTGAGCCGAGACAGGGCTGATCAGCGCGAAGCACACGCAAAGCAGAATAAGCAAGCGCGGCAGTGGATTATGCATTCTTGAATTCAACGGCGTCGCCGATCTGGTAATCGTCCCAGCGGCCGGGATGCAGTTCGAGGATGAAGCGCGCGGGTTCTTTGGGCACATAGACCGGACGCCAGGCGCGCGCCAGGACCTTGTCCACGACGCGCTGGCCCGAGTTCAGCCAGAAAACGGCCAGGTCGAAGCGGACGAACAGCATGTGGATGGCGGAATCCAGGCGGGCATCGCGCTTCTCCACCAGCAACAGACCCTCGTCCGGAGCGAGCTGCGCTTTGAACATCAGGCCCCGCAAGCGGCACGCGAAAGAATCGCAGTAGCCAACGCGCGCCGGGGAAGCGAGCGGTCGACCCAGATTATGGACGAATACAGGGCGCGGCATAGGGTAGGGACATGAAAACGGGGCGGTTGCGGCCGCCCCGTTCTGGAAGCTCAAGACGCTACGTTATGATTGCTTAGGACTTTTTCGACGCTGTTCAGCAGGTCCTGCGGACTGAAGGGCTTTGTGATGTAGTCGTCCACTTTGGCGATGTGCATGCCGAGTACGCGGTCGATGTTCTGTGCCTTGGCGGTCACCACGATCACAGGGATGCCGCGCGTCTTATCGTCCGCTTTCATTTGCTGGTATACTTCCCACCCGTCCAGATCAGGCATCATCAGATCGAGCAGGACGAGATCGGGGATTTCCTGACGAACCATCTTCAGGCCTTCCGTGCCCCCAGTTGCGCCTTTCACATCGAAGCCCCGGCGACCCAAGATTAACCGAATCAGGTCGATCATTTCCTGTTCGTCTTCAATACATAAGATACGCTTGACAGCTTTGTCGTTCATCAAAACCCTGCCGCAAGTTTACCATAAAAGAGATTGAGCCAACGCTGAGACGGGGCATGCCCGTGGCCGCGGCTGCGCCATACTTCCGCTATTCCGGGGGCGACTGTTAGAAATTCATATAAAATCCGTTTTAGCGGATCTTCAGGTTGCTAAGTTGGTATAATCTGAAGGCTTGTTGGAGGTTCTGTGAATTCACGCAACAATTTCATTGTCTACTTTGTGCTGATCGCGGCGATCGCCGCGATGTTTGTCATGGGCATCCGCCAGGAATCCAAGTCTGCGGAGCCGTTGACCATTAACCAGGTTGCCCAGGCCGTGCAGAAGGGCACCGTGGCACGCATCGTCATCGAAAGCGACGACCGGATACGCGTCATTATGAACGACGGTGCCGAGAAAGGCATCGAGTCCCGCAAGGAGCCGACGTCCACGCTGGTCGCTCAGCTCCTGGACCTGGGCGTTACGCCCGAACAGCTCTCGGCCGATAACGTCAAGATCGAGATCAATCCGCCTTCCATCTGGACGGGGATCCTTAACGGAGCCTTCATCTTCCTGCCGGTGCTTCTGATGGCCGGCGTGCTCTGGTTTATTTTCCGGCAGGCGCAAGGATCCAATAACGCCGCCATGGCGTTCGGCAAGTCGCGAGCGCGTATGTTCACCGGCGAGCATCCGACCGTCACGTTTGCCGATGTGGCCGGCGTGGAGGAATCCAAGCAGGAGCTGGCGGAGATCGTCGAGTTCCTGAAAGAGCCGCAAAAATTTATCCAACTCGGCGCCCGCATCCCGAAGGGCGTCTTGCTGGTCGGGCCGCCCGGCACCGGCAAGACCTTGCTCGCCAAGGCCGTCTCCGGCGAAGCCGGCGTGCCGTTCTTCTCGATCTCCGGCTCCGAATTCGTCGAAATGTTCGTCGGCGTGGGCGCCAGCCGCGTGCGTGACCTGTTCGATCAGGCCAAGCGGCATTCACCCTGTATCGTATTTGTGGATGAAATCGATGCCGTCGGCCGCCAACGCGGCGCCGGCTTGGGCGGCTCGCACGACGAGCGCGAACAAACCCTCAATCAGATGCTGGTCGAGATGG
>DASXQN010000186.1:0-5080 GCA_036507155.1 Anaerolineales bacterium | reverse complement strand
TTTTCCTGATAGACCTTGACGGCCTCCAGCGTGGACGGCATGTTGGCGCCTTCGCAGACCAGGTAACAGCCGTACTTGACCAGCGCCTGCGCCTGCGCGTCGTCGATCTCGTTCTCATGGGCGGAAGGAAAAGCAAGGTCCACTTTCAAACCCTGCGCTTTGATCACATCCCATACACTCTTATCAGGATAGTAGGTGACGCCCTTAAATTTATCCGCATACTCTTTGAGCCGGGCGCGGCGCACGTTCTTCAGATCCAATAGAAACGCGACCTTTTTTGAATCAATTCCGGCTTCGTCCACGACCGTGCCGTTCGAGTCAGACAGGGTAATGGCCTTGCCGCCCATCTGGATCAATTTTTCGACCGTGTACTGCGCGACGTTCCCCGAGCCGCTGACTGCCGCGACCTTGCCATTGATCTCCTCTTTACGCGTCGCCAGCATCTCCGCAGCCAGGAACACTGCGCCATAGCCGGTGGCCTCCGTACGGATCAAGCTGCCGCCGTATTCCAGGCCCTTGCCGGTTAGTACGCCGGCATTGTCGTTCATGATCTTCTTGTAATAGCCGTACAGATAACCGATCTCCCGTCCTCCTACGCCGATGTCGCCGGCCGGCACATCGGTATCCGGGCCAATGTGGCGGAAGAGCTCACTCATGAAGGCCTGGCAGAAGCGCATGACCTCGCCGTCCGATTTTCCTTTTGGATCGAAATCCGAGCCACCCTTGGCGCCGCCCATCGGCAGGGAGGTGAGCGAGTTCTTGAAGGTCTGTTCAAACCCGAGGAACTTAATGATGCTCAGATTTACTGACGGGTGAAATCGCAGGCCGCCTTTGTACGGGCCGATCGCGCTGTTGAACTGCACGCGGTAGCCGCGATTGACCTGTACTTCGCCTTGATCGTCTACCCAGGGCACGCGAAACAGGATGGCCCGATCAGGAATGACAATTCGCTCGTAAATTTTCGCCTTGACAAACTCGGGATGTTTCTTCACAGTTGGTTCCAGGGAGGTAAGCACTTCTTTGACCGCCTGGTGAAATTCGATCTGGCCGGCGTCCTTCTCCTGCACCATTGCAATAACATCCTGGATGACTGACATGCTCGACTCCTCCTGTATAGACGGGATGGCAGAGCAATGCAGGCGCATTGATCCGCAGTTGGTATAACACGGGCGATAGGGACGAGTTCTTCAGACCCGTAAGTCACGCGGCGTGCCGACCGGCAACCCCGCTTTTTTCCCGGACCCTTGGCATGCTCCCGTTAAAACATGCGGCCCACTCTTTGAGTGGGCCGCATGGGTTTCTAGCCCTGCGCCTCCAAACAGACTACGCCTTGCGAGCCGACGCGCGCGGCATGCACCACGCCGGCAGGCAGGTCGAGGCGGTCGCCGGGATGCAGCTCCAGCGCGCGGCCCTCGTCCGGCAGATCGAAGGTGATGCTGCCTTGCGCGACGCAGATGACTTTGTTGTACGTGTGTGAATGCGCGGCGTATGTATCGAACGGCCCGTTCGACCACGCGTATGGACTCAACCCCTCGTCCATCAGCAGCGTCGTCAGCGCGGATCGCGTCGGGATCCCGGAACCCGCCCAGGGGGTGACCTGAACGGCGCTCATCATCCCAGTTTTTCCATCAGTTCGATCCGGTTGCCGAACGGATCGAATACGTGGGCGCGCTTGTAGCCGTCCAGCGCGGGCTGGGAATCGTCCAGCTCGCAGCCGGCCGCGCGCAAGCGCGCGAGAAACGCATCCAGATCTTCGACAAGTAAAGCCGGGTGAGCCTTGCGCGCCGCCCGGTGATCCGCCTCGACGCCCAGGTGCAGCTGCGTCCGTCCGGCTTGAAACCAGGCGCCGCCGCGCTCGGCCAGCGCCGGCGGCTTCGTGATCTCAGCGCAACCCAGCAGGCCGCCGTAAAACTCGCGCGCCCGCGCTTCGCCGCCCGCAGGCATGGCGAGTTGGACGTGATCGATACCGAGGATTTTCATGGGAAATCGTGCCGCAGATCATCCGGCACGTGCTCAAAGATCGATGCCAACCCGGGGTCGCTTTTAGGGTGGTTCTCCCTCGAAGGGAAAACCGTAGTTGGCCCACGCGTCAAAGCCGCCCAGGATGGGTGTCGCGCGCAGGTAACCGTTTTGCAAAAGGACAAACGCCGCACGGGCGCTGGTGTGTTCGTTGGGTCAGGTGCAGTAGGTGATGATCCATTGCTGCTTATCCAGGCTTAAACCTGCCACGTTGGTCTCGAACTCGCCCAGCGGGATCGAGATTGCGCCTGCGATATGACCGCGCGCGTACGCGTCCGGGCCGCGCACGTCGACGATGACGGCCTCGCCGCGGTCGAAGGCGGCCTTGGCGTCCGCGGGCGTCACGCGCGGTACGCCCGCTTCGGAGCGCGGCAGGCCGGGCGTGGGTGAGACGGCCGCGGTCGCTGCGGCGGTGGGCTGAGGAGTCGCGCCCGTACATGCCGTTGCTGTGGACAGCAACAGAATCGCGGTGAGGAGGAAAGGCAGGTTTTTCTTTATGTTCATTCCATCTATGCTCTGACGGGGCTCAGCCCCGTCCAAAAGTTTGAGTCATCGCGCTGCCGTCTCGCATGATTTGCTTAGCAAATCACGCGAGCCGCCGTTGCGGCGGCACGAACGGTGAGCGGAGCGACCAAAGGGGGAGAAATCGAAGCGTGCCGATGATCGCGAAGCACTCTCCTCATTCGCCCTGAGATTGCCAAAGTGCCACGAAGTGGCACGCACCCTGGGTCTCGATACGTGCCTCGCTTCGCTCGGCACTACTCGACCACCGGTCGCTCGCAATGACATATTAAAGTTCGCAATACCGCTCGACGCGTTTGCCGATGATGGCCAGGCTGTCGTCCCAGAACTTGCGCGTGCGGATGTTGATACCGAAGCGGTCGGCCAGGTCCGCGGCCGTGGCCTCGCCGGTGGAGGCCAGCAGACTCTTGTAGTCGGCCACGAACTCGGGGCCGCGCTGCTTGTAGATCGCATACAGCCCTGTGCCGAACAGCAGGCCGAACGCATACGGGAAATTATAGAAGGACAGACCTGGCGAGTAGTAGTGCGGTTTCCAGGTCCACATGTATTTCTGCAGATAGCGCTCGTCCAGCCCGTCGCCGTAGGTGGTTTTCTGGGCGCGCTGCATGATGTCGTTGAAGTCGTCCGCCGAAAGCTCCGCCTGCTCGCGGCGCTCACAGACTTCCTTCTCGAACAGGAAGCGGGAATAGATGTCCACGATGACCTGCGAGGCGCCGTTCAACTGGGCTTCCAGCACGGCCAGCTCCTCCTGAGGATCCTTGACCTGCGAGAGCACGGCCTCGGTGACGATCGTCTCACAGAACGTGGAAGCGGTCTCGGCCAGCGTCATCGGCGTGATCTGCTGCAGCACGGTTTTGTTGAATTGGTAGGCGCATTCGTTATGAAATGCATGTCCCAATTCGTGCGCGATGGTGGCGAGCTGGTCCTGCGAGCCGTCGAAATTGACCAGGATGCGGCTTTCCTTCACGCCCTGCACGTCCATGCAGAAGCCGCCGCCGCGTTTGCCCTCGCGCTGTTCGGCGTCGATCCAGTTGTGGTCGAATGTGCGTTTGGCGAAGGCGCTCAATTCGGGCGAGAATTTTTCGAAGTTCGCCAGGATGAAATCGCGCGCCTCTTCGAAGGTGTAGGTCCGGCCCGCCTTGCCGACCGGCGCAAAAACGTCCCACCAGGCCAGCTTGTCCTTGCCGAGTAATTTGGCTTTGTGTTTGAAATACTTGCGGAACATGGGGAAAGACGCTTGCATCGAAGCCAGCATCGCTTCCAGGGTCGGCCGGTCCATGCGGGCCGAGTCGATGGCCGAGTGCAGCGCGTCCTTGCGGCCGCGGCGCTTGTTGAGCGTGACCGTTTCACCTTTGACGCCGTTCAAGCAGGCGGCCAGAGATTCGCGCACCGAATCCCAGGCCTCGTTCTCGGCCTCATAGCCGCGCCGCCGCGTGGCTTCGTCCGCGTGCGTGCGCAGGTTGATCAGCGCCGGCATGGGCAGCTTCTCGGTCTTGCCGTCCAGCTCAACGTCCACCATCATTTGTGAGGTGAGCGTGCCCTGCAATTTGCCCCAGGCGTTGCCGCCGCTCAAGGTCAATTCGGAGGCCAGCCCTTCCTCGGCCTGGCTCATCAGGTATTGGCTCTGCTCGGCGGCCTCTTTGAGCATGAAGGCATGTGCCTCAGCCGATTTGTTTTGTTTCAGGGATTTGTCCAACGCGGGTGCCACCTTGCCCAGCCAGCCCTTGAATTGCACGCTCAGCTTGTCCATCGGGACGCTGGCCTGCTCGAATTCCGAGAGCGTGCGCATGGCAAGCTTGTCGCGCGAGTCGGTCGTGACGTATGAATAAATGAAAGGCACGATCGTGGCGGAAAGCGTCTGGATGCTGTTCATGCGATCCACCACGTCGCCGATGATGGCGCTCAGTTCTTTGGGCGCGGTCTTGGCGGTTGCCTTGCCGAGCACCTCGTCGAAGTAGTCCTGCAGTTCCACCACCTGCTTCTTGTAATCTTCGACGGCGGCCTTGAATTTGGTTGAGTCGAGCGACGGGTAAACGTTCGTGAGGTCCCAATGAGGTGCAATGGGAGTGGCCATGAATTGCTCCTTGAGTGAGGTATGATAAGTATACCGTAATTCGTTTTCCTGCCTTTTATGCTCAATACGCATACAATGTCAACATCCCGCGGAGGTGATTCATGAAACAGGATCGATTCCTGATCGGCATCCTGGCCGGTATCGGCGCGTTGATCGTGATCGCGCTAGTGCTGTTCTTTGCCCGGCAGGATACGAAGGAATACAAGACCGATGGCTCGCCGTCCTCGGTCGTTTTCAATTATGTGCTGGCAGTCACCAACCGGGATTATGAAAAGGCCTACACGTACCTGGCCGACCTGGAGAACAAGCCCACCTACGAGGAATTTCGCCAGTCCTTCCTGAACGGCATGGTCAACGCCGATAACGTGGCCGTGGATGTGGGCGAAGAACAGATTGACGGCGACGTGGCCTCCGTCGAACTGAACTTGATCTACGCCTCCAGCGATCCGTTCTCCTCCAGCTACA
>DASXQN010000185.1:0-1571 GCA_036507155.1 Anaerolineales bacterium | reverse complement strand
ACTCTCTAGGGGCGGGTAGGCAAAATCAACCCCCAACTGTCATGTATGGACCTTCCCGCTGGCGCAAGGGGAATCTCATGGCGTTGCGGAAGCGTACATGTATCCGGCGTTTCTCGGGCTGTGGGTTCGGGAAGCCCGTCGCCATCATGGGGAAGCCGAAGCGGGAAGCGCGGCCGGATCATCCCGACGTCCTGAACGACGGAAGCATGACAGATAACGGCCTGCGCGCCGCCGCGGATATCCGCGGTCGGAGTCCATGGGATCGTCTTGCGTTCGGAGAGCGGCACGGATCCTCAGGTTTGGTTGGTGGCTGGCGGTGGTTTCAAACGGGGCTCCTTAGGTTCAGGCGGGTCGCGGGCGATAGAGGCCGCCGTTGGCCATCAGCGCCCAGATGATGCGGGCCAGCTTGTTGGCAACCGCGACCACGGCGTTGTTCCAGTGCATCCTGCCAAGCAGGCTCTTGGCCCAGACCATCAGGCCATCGCTGGGCTCCGCGGCGCCGCGCTTGACGCGCGTCAGCAGCGAGCGCGCCCCATGCACCAGGTTGGCCCGCAGATATCGGCTGCCGCGCTTGGTGATCGGTCCGAGGCGCACGGTCTGGCCACTGGAATGCTGTGACGGCACCAGGCCGAGTGACGCGGCGAAGGCGCGACCGTTGGCGAACGCCTTGGCATCGGGCACGGCAGCGGCCATGGCGGTGGAGATCACCGGGCCGACGCCGGGGATGCTGGTCAGCTGGCGGGCCACCGGCGAGGTGCGTGCCAACTGACGCAGCCGTCGATCGGCCTGGTCGATCATCGTGCTAAGCCGCTCGAGCAGCTCGAACTGCGCTTCCATCAGCCGCTTCAGACGATCCATGCCGGCCAGCCGCCGGTCAGTCAGTAGATCGGCACGCCGGCTCAGCAGCACGCCCGCCCCCTTGGGCAGCACAATGCCGAACTCGCTCAGCATGGCGCGCACTTGGTTGATGGTCGCCGTCCGCTGATTTACCCACTGCTCGCGCACCCGATGCTCGAATTGCTCGGCCTGGCTCTCCCGGCTCTTCAGCGGTACCGCCCGAACGTCCTCGTCGCCGGCCGCCTTGCGAATCGCGCGCGTGTCGCTGCGATCGTTCTTCTTGCGCCGGTCGACCAGCCGCGACACCTCCGGCGGCGGGATCAGTTGGATCTCGTGGCCCATGGCCGAAAACAGCCGGCCCCAGTGGTGCGCCGTGGCGCAGGCCTCCATCGCGACCGTCGTCGCCGGTAATGAGCCGATCAGCTCGACCAGCTTCTCCCGCCAGACCCGGCGCTCCCACAGCCGACGGCCGGACGCATCGGACGCTTCCACTTGAAAAACGCGCTTTGCCAGATCGATCGACACAAGGGTAATCTCGCTCATGGGCCTTCCCCTTCTCGGTTGGGTCGGTTCGTTTCACACACAAACCGTACTCCATCTCCGAAAAGCGGGAAGGTCCATCCCATCATCCCGGACGCGCCGCGCAAGCGGCGTGAGCCGGGACCCATCCGTCCCGTCAGCGTTGCGGCGATGGCGCATAGGTCCCGGGTCGCGCTTTGCTTGCCCGGGATGAC
>DASXQN010000184.1:0-1749 GCA_036507155.1 Anaerolineales bacterium | reverse complement strand
CTCTGGTGGGGGCACCGGATTCCGGCGTGGCACTGCGGCTCGTGCGGCCAGGTGACCGTCGCGCGAGAGGAGCCGAAAGCGTGCCCGCATTGCAATGCGAGCAAATTGGTTCAGGACCCCGACGTGCTCGACACGTGGTTCAGCTCCGCTCTGTGGCCGTTCTCAACCCTTGGCTGGCCGGATCAGACCAAGGACCTGGAGGTCTTCTATCCCACCTCGCTCATGATCACCGGCTTCGACATCCTGTTTTTCTGGGTGGCGAGGATGATGATGATGGGCCTGGAATGTATGGGAGACGTTCCTTTTCGGGCCGTCTACATCCACTCGCTCGTGCGCGACGCGGAAAAGCAGAAGATGTCGAAGACGCGCGGCAACGTGATTGACCCGCTCGCAGTGACCGAGAAGTACGGTACCGACGCCGTGCGCTTCACCCTCGCCGTCATGGCAGCGCCCGGAACCGACATCGCGCTTTCCGAAGATCGCATGGAGGGCTACCGCGCCTTCGCCAACAAGATTTGGAACGCGGCCCGCTTCTTGGCCTTAGCGCATGAGAAATCCGGCGCGCCGCCCTGGGTCCCGCCCGTGAATGGAGACTCCGGCCCCGTAGCGGGACAAGGCGGCAAAACCGCGCTCGAAGACCGTTGGATTTTCTCGCGCCTGTCGCGTCTCGCGGAAGAAATGGCGACGGCCTGGGAGTCGTTCCGTTTTCACGACGCGGCGCACAGCATCTATCACTTCTTCTGGCACGAATTTTGCGACTGGTATCTGGAGCTCAAGAAACTGGCGCTCGAGCAAGAGCAGGAATCGCCACTAGAGAATTTCGAGAACCTGTATCGCGCGCTGGACAGGGCGCTGCGGCTGCTCCATCCCATGATGCCGTTCATCACGGAGGAATTGTGGCAGCGGTTGGGCGACCGCGGAACTTCCATCGCGCTGGCGCCGTTTCCCGCTCACGATCCGAAGCTCGTAGATGAAGCGGCCGAAAAGGAGATGGTTCTGTTGCAGGAGATCATCGTCAACATCCGCAACATGCGCGCCGAGATGCGCGTGGACGCCCGGCGGAAAATTCCCGTGGAACTGTACGCTGCTGGTAACGATGTCGCGCGCCTCTGCGCGCGGTGTCGGCCGGCGATCGAGCGGCTGGCGAACCTTTCCGCGCTGCGCCTGGACTCCAAGCCCCTTTCTGCCGAAGGCGGAGCCGTGCGATCCTTGCCGGAGTTTGCGATCAAGATTGCTCTCAAGGATGCGGTCGATGTCGAAGCCGAGCGAGGACGCCTGCTCAAAGAAGAGCAAAAATTGGTGCGCGAGCTGGAGGCGCTGGACGCGCAGCTTCGCAATGACCAGTTCCTCTCGAAGGCTCCGGAGAAGGTCGTCGAATCGCTCCGTCAGCGCAAAAGCCAGCTTGCGGTGCAGCACTTGAAGGTCACCGAGACGTTGCAGAAGCTCAGTTAGCCTCTCATCCCGGCGCCATGCCGAAGCCACCGACCGATCATCATCTGGACCGCCTGATTGACCTGCTGGTGAAGAACGCCACCATTGTGGTGAGCGGGACGAAAATCGCCTCCGAGTTGCGGGTTCCTCCTTCCACATTATGGGACTGGATCGAGCGGCTGCGCGGCCTGGGAGTCGAGGTGCAGGGGCTTCCCGGCAGCGGCTATCAACTGGTGAAGGTTCCCGACGTGCTCACGCCGCAGGCCGTCCGCAGCCACCTTCACCGCGGCCGATTCGGCTGCCGCATCCACCATCTTT
>DASXQN010000183.1:0-9430 GCA_036507155.1 Anaerolineales bacterium | reverse complement strand
CTCGAAAATGTCGATATCCAGGCCGCCACGCAGGCGGGCGTGATGGTAATGAACATCCCGGAGGTCAACGCGCGCGCCGCGGCCGAGCACACCTTCGCACTGCTACTCGCGCTGTGCAGAAATCTACCGCAGGCCAATGCGCGCCTGCGCGAGGGCGCCTGGGAGCGCCAGCCGTTCCTTGGCACACAACTTGCGGGCAAGACTCTAGGTGTGATCGGCATGGGCCGCATCGGCAGATTGGTGGCCGCGCGGGCGCGCGCCTTCGATATGCAGGTGATCGCCTTCGATCCGTACGTGCACGAAGAGGTGGCCGATGCCCTGCGCGTTGAACTGGTTGAGGAGCTGGATGAGCTCTTCCCGCGGGCGGACTTCATCAGCCTGCACACGCAGCTTACCGACGAGACCCGTAATCTGCTGGGCGCCGCGCAGTTCGCGCAGATGAAGAAGGGCGTGCGCATCATCAACACCGCGCGCGGCGGACTCATAGACGAGACCGCGCTGCTCCAGGCGCTCGAGTCGGGGCAAGTGGCCGGGGCGGGGCTCGACGTCTTTCAAACGGAACCCATTTCCGGCGCGTCCGCAGCGTTGGTCCGGCTCCCCAATGTCGTCGCCACGCCGCATCTGGGCGCGTCCACGCTGGAAGCGCAGGATGACGTGTCTGTGCGCATCGCCGAGCAGGTGCTCGACGCGCTGCGCGGCGCCGCATACCGCAACGTCGTCAATCTGCCGTTTGCAGGCGACTCAGACTACCGCGCCATCGCGGTCTACATGACGCTTGCCGAAAAGATTGGTTCGCTGCAAATGCAATTGTTGCGCGGGCGGGAATTCTCGCTGGCCGACATGCAGGTGCAGGTAACCTATCACGGACCGGAGGTCCAGCACCAGGCCAAGCCGCTGACCGTAGCGCTGCTAAAGGGCTTCTTAACGCCGATCCTCGGGGACAGTGTGAATTACGTCAGCGCGCCGCAATTCGCGCATGACCGCGGCCTGACGATCAGCCAGGGCATCCTGCCGGGCGTGGAAGATTATGCCAACGTGATCGCGTGCCGGGTAGCCGTGGGGGAGGAGAAACGGCTGATCGTCGGAACGCTGCTGACTCACTCGGTGCTGCGCATCGTGCGCATCGACGACATGCCCATGGACGCGCTGCCGTCCGGATTTGTCCTCGTGGTGCGCAGCCGCGACGTTCCAGGCGTGATCGGACAAGTGGCCTCGCTGCTCGGCCGCGCCAAACTCAATATCGCCGAGTATCGCCTCGGCCGCGACGCGCCCGGCGGGACGGCCCTCGCGTTCATCAACCTTGACACCGAGGCGCCTGAAGCGGTGCTGGCGGAGCTGCGCGCGCTGTCCCCGATCATCGAAGTGAAGCAGGTGAATTTATAGCTGTGGAGCGCGGACCTCAGTCCGCTCTATCCCGCAGACTGAAGTCCGCACTGCGTGAAATTTTCGAAGCGAGCTGCCGAAGAAAGTTGCCTAAGAAACATGAACCAATTTGAAATCCAGACCGAAGATAGTCCCCACGAAGAGTGCGGCGTGATCGGCATCTTCGCGCCGAACGAAGACGTGGCGCGCATGGCCTTCTTCGGCTTGTTCGCGCTCCAGCACCGGGGACAGGAAGCCGCCGGCATCGCGGTGGCCGATGGGCAGTTGATGTCTATCTACAAGAACGTGGGATTGATCTCGCAAGTCTTCGGCCCGCATACGCTGGACGGCCTGAAGGGCCATTATGCGATCGGGCATACGCGCTACTCCACCACCGGCTCGTCGATTGTGCGAAACGTGCAGCCGTTCATGATCGAGACGATGAACGGCCCGCTGGCGCTTGGACATAACGGGAACCTGGTGAACTCCTCTGAACTGCGGCAGCGTCTGCTCGAGGACGGCGTGGGCTTGTCATCGTCGTCCGACAGCGAGGTGATGACGATGATGCTCGCGCGAGCGAAGGGCAATACCTGGGGCGAACGCATCCAATCCTGCATGAAGGAGTGGTATGGCGCCTACTCGGTGGTGATCCTGACGCGGGACTGTGTGTACGTCGCGCGTGATCCGTGGGGCTTCCGTCCGTTGTGTGTGGGTCCACTGCCGGGCGGAGGTTATGCGGCGGCCTCGGAAACGGGCGCTCTGCACACCCTCGGCTGTGAAGCGATCCGCGAGGTCAATCCCGGCGAGGTGGTGACGCTCTCGGACAACGCGCTCGTGGTTCATCAGGCGCTAGAACCCCACAAGCCGCTGGCCCGCTGCGTATTCGAGAACGTTTACTTTGCGCGGCCCGATCATGTGTGGGACAAACAAAGCGTGCATCACGTTCGCCAGCGGCTGGGAGAAGAGCTGGTGCGCGAGATGGTTGACGGAAAAGGAGATGGAAATGGTTTGGAATCGCTGGCGGATGTGGTGGTCCCTGTTCCCGATTCGTCCATCCCCGCGGCGATCGGCTTTTCGCGGCTCAGCGGCATTCCCTACAACGACGGCTTCATCAAGAACCGCTACGTGGGGCGGACCTTTATCGAGCCGACCGACTCGCTGCGCAAACGCGGCGTGGGTATGAAATTCAACGTGATCAACGAGAATGTGCTCAACAAGCGCGTCATCATGATCGACGACAGCATCGTGCGCGGCAACACCACGGGTCCGTTAATCCGGCTGCTTCGCAATGCGGGCGCGACGGAAGTACATGTGGCCATCACCTGTCCGCCCATCACGCACCCGTGCTTCATGGGCGTGGACATGGGCCGCCGCGAGGACTTGATCGCCCATAACCGCAGCGTGGACGAGATCCGCAGGATCGTTGAGGCGGATTCGCTCACCTATCTTTCGCTGGACGGGATGATGCGCGCGGTCGGCCGCACCGAAGGATATTGCCATGCCTGTTTTTCGGGTCACTATCCAATCGAGGTCGATATGGAAACGGTCAAGACCGGTTTCGAGCGCAGCCTGAAATAGACATGAACATTTTGATCGTAGGGTCGGGCGGAAGAGAGCATGCGATGGCGTGGAAGGCCGCCCGGTCGCCGCGTCTGACGAAGCTCTATATCGCGGCTGGGAATCCGGGCACTGCCGCGCTTGGCGAGAATATCGATCTGGACGTTTCCGATCATGCTGCGCTGCTTCAATTCTGCAAAAGTAAGAAGATCGAGCTCGTGCTGGTCGGTCCGGAGGCGCCGCTAGCCGCAGGTCTGGCGGACGCGCTGTCAGCGGGCGGCATCCGATGTTTCGGTCCGAGCCAGGCTGCGGCGCAGATCGAGGCCTCGAAAGTTTTCGCCAAGCAGTTCATGCGGCGGCATGGTATTCCGACCGCAGCGTATGCAAGCTTCACGGATTTTGACGAGGCGGTCGCGCATTTGCACGGGGCTGATCATTCGGTCGTGATCAAGGCGTCCGGCCTGGCGGCAGGCAAGGGCGTGCTGCTCCCGGAGAGCCTGGCGGAGGCTGAGTCCGCGTTGAGGCATGTGATGGTGGCGCGCGATTTCGGCGCTGCGGGCGATGCGGTCGTGATCGAGGAGCGCATGCAAGGACCGGAGGTCACGCTGCTGGCTTTCAGCGACGGAACGACGGTAAGACCCATGCTGCCCTCGCAGGACCACAAGCGCGCGCTGGACGGCGATCGCGGTTTGAATACCGGCGGGATGGGGGCATACGCGCCGGTGCCGGCTTGTCCGCCGCACGTTGTCGATGAGCTGCTGCGCCTCGGGCTGCAGGCGTGTGTGGACGGATTGCGCACCGAGGGGACTCCGTTCGTGGGCGTGCTCTACGGCGGGTTCATGCTGACGGAGGCCGGGCCGCGCGTCGTGGAATTTAACTGCCGCTTCGGCGACCCGGAAGCGCAGGCGGTCCTGCCGATGCTGGAATCGGACCTAATCCAGATCGCGCTGGCCTGCACTGACGGTCACCTGGCGGAGGTGGATCTCCGCTGGAAGCCCGGCGCGGCGGCGTCTGTTGTGCTCGCCTCCGGCGGCTATCCCGAAAAATATGAGACCGGCATCCCCATCCAGGGGCTGGAAGGCGCTAATGAGGATGCGATCGTCTTCCACGCCAGCACGCGATTTGCAAATGGAGAAGTCGTCACGGCCGGCGGTCGGGTGCTGTGCGTGACGGGCATCGGCGCATCGCTCCAGGATGCCCTGGACTCGGCGTATGCGCGAATCGAATCGATCTCATTCGAGGGCATGCAATATCGACGGGATATCGGTCGTCGTTCACAGGCGGTCAAGCCATGAAGAAATCCAGCTATGCCGCCGCCGGTGTCGACATCGACGCCGGGAACCGCGCCCTGGATTTGATGAAAGATGCGATCAGGTCCACCCATGGTGATGCGGTGCTGTCCGGCGTTGGTTCATTTGGCGGACTGTACGATGCGTCCGCGCTCAAGGGCATGCGCAAGCCCGTGCTGGTGGCTTCTACCGACGGCGTGGGCACGAAGGTGAAGATCGCTGCGGCCGCTGGCCGCTACCGCGGCATCGGGCATGACATCGTCAACCACTGCATCAACGACATCCTGGTGCAGGGCGGCCGTCCGCTCTTCTTCATGGATTACTTTGCCACCTCGAAGCTGACGCCCGAGGTGACGGCCGAAGTTGTCACAGGGATCGCTGAGGCATGTAAGGAAGCTGACATGGCACTGCTCGGCGGTGAGACGGCCGAGATGCCCGGCGTATACCAGCCGGATGAATTCGACGTCGCCGGCACGATCGTCGGTGTTCTCGAGCGTGACGACATGCTGCCGCGCCAAGGCATCCAGGCAGGCGACGCGCTGATCGGTCTGGCATCCAGCGGCCCGCATACCAACGGCTACTCACTGATCCGCGAGATCTTCGCGGACGTGCCGCTCGACACGGTTTTTCCTGAGCTGGATATTCCGCTCGCGGACGCGCTGCTCGCGCCGCATCGTTCTTATCTTTCGGTGCTTTATCCCCTGCTTACGAAAGTTAAGGCGCTCGCGCATTTGACCGGCGGCGGCTTCGTCGAGAACATACCGCGCGTTTTGCCGAATGGTTTGTCCGCGCGCATCGATCGCGGGAGCTGGCCCGCCCCACCGCTGTTCGAGCTGATTCGATCACGCGGCTCGGTCGACGACGGTCAAATGTTTCGCGTCTTCAACATGGGCATCGGCATGGTGGCGATCGTGGAGCAAGTCCGCGCCGCCGAATTTAAATCCCTGATCCCCGAACCAACTTTCGTCATCGGCGAACTCGTCGCCGGCGACCGCCAAGTCATCCTCGCCTGACACCCGACACTTGACACATGACACCTGACACCCGACACCTGACACCTGACACATGGCACTTGACACATTCTTTGGAGCGCTAGCATGCCTTCTGACCTAAAGCTTCGATACGGAACCAATCCGCAACAAGCGCCGGCGCGCGTCTTTATGAAGGATTCTTCCGAACTGCCGATCACCGTCCTGGCAGGCTCGCCTGGTTATATCAACCTGCTCGACGCGCTCAACTCCTGGCAGCTTGTGCGCGAGCTCCGGGCGGCGCTCGATCTGCCCGCGGCGGCTTCGTTCAAACATGTCAGCCCGTCGGGTGCCGCGGTGGGAACGCCGCTTTCGGACACGGTCAAGAAGATCTACTTTGTGGATGACATCGAGCTTTCACCGCTGGCCGCGGCATATGCGCGGGCGCGCGGCGCGGACCGTTTGTGCTCATTCGGGGACTGGATCGCACTGTCTGACCGCGTCGACGAGTCCACCGCGCGCCTGATCGCCCGTGAAGTCTCGGATGGCGTCATCGCCCCCGACTACGAGCCCGAAGCCCTGGCGATCTTGACCAGAAAGAAGCAGGGCAAGTATGCCGTCGTTCAGATCGACCCTGCCTACCAGCCCGCCGGCCCGGAGATGCGCGAGATCTTTGGCGTGACCTTCGAGCAGCGCCGCCATGATCGTCTCGTCACGCCCGCGGATTTCTCGAACATTGTTACACAGCGCCGGGCGCTGCCGGCCGAGGCTCTTCGTGATCTGACCATCGCTTGGATCACGCTCAAGTACACCCAATCCAACTCGGTGTGCTTTGTGCTCGACGGGCAGACGATCGGCGTGGGTGCCGGACAGCAATCCCGCATCCACTGCGTGCGGCTGGCGGGTCAAAAGTCCGACCTGTGGTATCTGCGCCAGCATCCCGATGTTTTGGGTTTGCCATTCAAGCCCGGGATCAAACGCCCTGACCGCGACAACGCCATCGACCAATTCCTGCGCGACGACGTTACGCCGAACGAAAAGGCCGGCTGGGACGAGGTCTTCGCTCGGACGCCCCGGCAGCTGTTCCCGGACGAGAAGCGGGAGTGGCTCTCCGGGCTGGACTCCGTTACCCTGGGCTCCGACGCGTTCTTCCCGTTCCGCGACAGCATCGACCGCGCCGCCGTCAGCGGCGTGAAATATGTATTGGAGCCTGGCGGCTCGGCGCGCGACGTGGACGTCATCGCCGCCGCGAACGAATACGACATGACGATGGTATTTTCCGGCGTGAGGTTATTTCATCATTAATGGTAGGGGCAGGGTCCTCCTGCCCCCGGGCGACAATACCCCCGGTCGGGCGAGAGGACCTCGCCCCTACGGAAATCATTCATTCAATGACATCCCGACTGGTCGTCCTGCTCTCCGGTAACGGTTCCAACCTGCAAGCCATCCTCGACGCCTGCGCGTCGGGCGCGGTGCGCGCGCAGGTGGTAGCAGTGATCTCGGACCAAGGCAACGCCTTTGGCTTGGTCCGCGCGCACAGTGCGGGGATCGACGCCATACACCTTCCCCGGCTCGATAGCGAGACGCGCCGCGATTATGATGCCCGCCTCGCCGAATTGGCCCTGACCTATGTGCCGAATTACATCGTGCTGGCCGGTTGGATGCGCATCTTGAGCGCCGCATTCCTCAATCACTTTCCCAGCCGGGTGATCAACTTGCATCCTGCGCTGCCCGGCGCCTTTCCCGGTACACATGCCATCCAGCGTGCATATGAATCCTACGGGCGCGGCGAAATCCAGCAGACGGGCATCATGGTGCATCTGGTCCCTGACGAAGGCGTTGACGATGGCCCGGTGCTGGGGACCGAGGTCGTGCCGATCCATCGCGATGACACCCTTGAATCGCTGGAAGCGCGCGTGCACGAAAAGGAACATGCGTTGTTGGTCGACATCCTCAAAACCCTGACCACGAGAAACATCAAGTGGCACAACGGCAAACCGTTTGTATCGCTGCGTGGTTGAGAAGGACACCCAATGCCCAAAGCCATTCTTTCCGTTCATGATAAGACCGGCGTCCTCGAATTCGCCCAAGGATTGGCCGCCCTCGGCTGGACCTTGCTGGCCTCCGGCGGCACGGCCAAGTTGCTGCGTGAGGGCAACATCGACGTGACCGAAGTGGCCAATTACACGCAATCGCCGGAGATCCTGGGCGGCCGTGTCAAGACCCTTCACCCGGCCATCCACGGCGGTTTACTGGCGCGCCCCACACCCGAGGATCATGAGCAGCTTCTCGATCTCGGTTGGGACTATATCGACCTGGTTGCGGTGAATCTCTATCCTTTCGAGGCCACGATCGCCAAGCCTGGCGTAACCTACGCCGAGGTCATTGAAAACATCGACATTGGCGGCGTGACACTCATCCGCGCGGCGGCCAAGAACCACGAACGGGTGACGCTGGTCTCGGATCCGGCCGATTACGTTTCAGTGTTGCAGGCGCTTCAAAAAGGCGCCGTCCCCTTCGAGCTGCGTAAGGTGTTGGCGGTCAAAGGGTTTAGGGCCACGGCGCAGTACGATACGATCATTTCGGAATATCTTGATAAAGCATGAATGATTTGAACGCGCTATCTCCACTGGATGGCCGCTATGCGGAGCTCACGGCACCACTGGGCGCGCATTTCTCGGAGTTCGCCTTCCTGCGGGATCGCGTGCGTGTCGAGCTGGCGTACCTGGCCGCACTCTCCAAAGCCGGCCTCGTTCGCCCGCTCACAAAAGCAGAGACGGCTCAGCTCGAAAAAATCCGGGCCGATTTTTCCGAAGCGGATGCCGAATCGATTCGCGCGCATGAACGCACCACGCGCCACGACGTCAAAGCCATCGAATACTTTCTCGCGGAGAAGCTGGGCGATACGTCCCTCAAGGATGTGCTGCCATGGATCCACTTTGGCTTAACCTCCGAGGACGTCAACAGTCTCGGCCAGGCGATCGCGCTACGCGACGCGCGGGATACCGTCATGCTGCCCGCGCTGGACGAACTTCTGGGCGCGCTACGCGACTTTGCCAAGAAATATCGGGCGCTGCCGATGCTGGCACGAACGCACGGTCAGTTCGCCGTACCTACGACGGTAGGTAAGGAATTCGTCGTCTACCTGGCAAGGCTCAAGAAAACGCATGCGGATATCGCAGCGCACCGCTTTGAGGCGAAGTTGACGGGCGCGGTTGGAAACTTCAATGCGCTGCAGGCCGCTCTGCCGTGGGTCGATTGGCCGGCGTTCAGTAAGGATTTCATCGCGCAGCTCGGGCTCGAACCGAACTTGATCACCACGCAGATCCTGCCATACGACAACTGGATCCGCTTCTTCGCCGCGCTGCAGCTCACCAATTCGATCTTGATCGATCTTGCCCAGGACGTCTGGCGTTACATCAGCGACGGCTATCTCACACAGGCAGTCGTCGAAGGGGAGGTCGGCTCGTCGACGATGCCTCAGAAGGTCAACCCGATCGATTTCGAGAATGCCGAAGGTAACCTTGGGGTAGCGAATGCACTCTTCGCTCATTACGCAGAAAAACTGACGGTCTCGCGGCTGCAGCGGGACCTGTCTGACTCGACCGTGCGGCGCACGTTTGGTTCCGCGCTGGGCCACAGCCTGGTGGCCTGGGTCAATTTGCGGCGCGGCTTGAGCCGCATCGCTCCGGATGCGGAAAAGCTCAAGAGCGACTTGAACGCACACTGGGAAGTGGTTTCCGAGGGAGCACAGACGATTTTGCGCGCTGCGGGCCGTGCCGATGCGTACGAGTCGCTCAAACAGCAGACGCGCGGCCGCGTCCTGACGGAGTCCGACTACCGGTCCTGGCTCGCAGCGATCGACGTCGAGCCTGAAACGCGCGCGCGTCTGGCGGCGCTCTCGCCCGAGACGTATATCGGCCTGGCCGCCAAGTTGACGGATAGCGTTACCGACTAGATATGTCATTGCGAGGAGGGCAGAGCCCGACGAAGCAATCTCCTCTTATCGTGCTGCCGTCTCGCACCGGCGCGAGCCGCCGTTGCGGCGGCACGAACGGTGAGCGGAGCGACCAACGGGAGCGCAGTCGAAGCGCTGCTCCAATCTGTTCGCCGGCAGTTGTACTGCCGGCTCAGCGCCGCAGTGCATGGTCTAAAAAACACTCACTGCGACGCGAACCCCACTGAGTGATTGTGTCATTCTGAGCGACCGTCGGGAGCGAAGAATCCCGCTCGATTTGAGCCATCAGGCTCAAA
>DASXQN010000182.1:0-4354 GCA_036507155.1 Anaerolineales bacterium | reverse complement strand
TGGGGATTGCCATTTTGATCGGCATAGGGCTGCTATTGCTGTTGTGAGCTGAACCGTGTGTCGCTGCATTCTTGCGGCTGCCATCACCGGTAGTTCAAACACATCCGAAAACCGTTATACTGTCCGCATGGCATCCAGGCTCAAGAAAAGAGGAGAGCATAAAAATGATCCATTTACTTGAAAAAGGCACCAATAAGCTGCTGGGGAGCATCACCGAGGAGCAGCTCAAGTTCCTGCAGGACCAACTGGAGGAGGAGTGGGCTGAAGACCATGACTACGCCATCACGCCGATGTTGGTCGATTACTTCGAAGCCCAAGGCGCCGACCCTGAGTTGGTATCCCTGCTAAAGAACGCGCTTGCGGACCGTGACGAGATCGAGATCGTGTGGAGCAAGTAGATCGGCGTACCGATGGTTCCACCTGAAAACAAATCTCCTGCCTCGGCAGGAGATTTTTCGTTTCGCTCGTATAATCGCCTCACCTTCATTCGATGAGGAGAACCGATGAAAGCCGTCAGACTGATCAAAGTAGGCCAGCCGCTCGAATTGCAAGAGCTACCGGTTCCTTCCATCGGCGAGCGCGACATCCTGGTGCGCGTGCGAGCGGCGGGCATCTGTCATTCCGACGTCCACTACCGGGCGGGTCTGTCGCCCGTCGAGCCGTTGCCGCTCACGCTCGGTCATGAAGTGGCGGGGACCGTCGAGCGGGTCGGGGCGGCGGTCACGAACGTAAAGCCTAGCGCGCGGGTCTGCCTGCATTACAACCTGACGTGCGGCGAGTGTCACGCTTGCAGCACCGGCAATGAACAATTCTGTGAGCAGGTCCGGATGCTCGGCCATCACGCGGACGGCGGCTATGCGGAGTACGTGACGCTGCCGGCGCGCAACGCGGTCCGCCTGCCGGATGAAATCCCGTTCGAACCAGGCGCCACGCTGATGTGCGCCTCCGCCACCGCGTTCCACGCGCTGCACAAGGCCAGAGTCAAGCCCGGGGACACGGTGGCAATATTCGGGGCGGGCGGACTCGGCCAGTCGGCGATCCAGCTCGCCAAGGCATTCGGCGCGTTGCAAGTCTTCGCGGTGGATATCAACGACGCGAAACTTCAGCTTGCGGCTAGATATGGTGCCATCCCCGTCAATGCGGGAAAGGTCGATCCCGTGACGGAGATCCGAAAACAGACCGCCGGCAAAGGCGCGGAGGTTGCATTGGAAATGATCGGCCTCGCGCAGACGATGCGCCAGACCGTCCAATGCCTGGGCGTGTTCGGACGCGCCGTAATCGTCGGCCTGGGCAATCAACCCTTGGAAATCGATACCTATCGGGAATTGCTGGGGAAGGAAGCCGAGATCATCGGCTCGAACGATCACCTGCTGCAGGAATTGCCCACCCTGGTGGAACTGGCTCGCCGCGGGATCCTGGATACGTCGCGGATCGTCACGCGCACGATCCCGCTCGACGCGGATGCGATCAATCAGGCATTGAACGCGCTTGAGAAATTTGGGGATGACGTGCGCACGGTCATTGTCCCGTGATCAGATTCCGAAGAGCTTTGTACACGGACCACGCGGCTGAGACGGAGCCTCACGGACAAGTGCCTTAAGAACAAACTCTTTTCCGTTTTTTACCGTGGACTCCGTGTACAAGAAAGAAATCGGAAGCTACTTTCTAGCTCCAAGACGGGCTGAGCCCGTCGATGGGCGGGGGCGAAGCCCCCTTCGGAGCGGAACCCGCGTTCTATTCCGCCAGGATCCCTTCCACGGTCAAATCTTCATTCTTGTCGATCAGCCGCGCGGCGTTCTCCGAGGCGGTCAGGATCTTCTTGCGGTGGGTCATCAGGAACAGATCCAGGCCTTCCCCCTTGGCCGAACAGAATAATTCCCGGGTCTCCAGAGGAATTTCAAACGACTCCTCGCACCAGCCCGTCAGATAGCCGGCATTGATGTGACAGATCGCCTTTTGGGACTGCTGCCCTTCCGACAGGAAGCCCTCGGCTTCGAACGATTGCTGATTGGCAAACACCAGCACGAACTGCTCGCTTGCGACCGGATTGGTCGGATATAACAGGTTGACGAACGCCCAGCCCGAAAATGAAAAATAGGTGGGGCCGAAGCCGAATTTCTCGAGCGGATCCTTCAGCCCGAACCGGTCGAAGAACTTGCGGGCCTCCGTGCGGCCTACCGCCTTGCCGAACGCGTACAGCAACTGGTCCGAGCCATGCTCGCCATAGATCTCGGTCAACACCTTGCGCATGACGAGCGAGAGCGAATCCGTGCGCGCCAGGATGAAGCGATCCTTGCCCACCTCCACCCGACCGCGCCCGGGCACGCTCTGCAAGGATGAAAAATAATCCTTGACGGAGGTTCCGGCCTTTTCGAAAACGGATAGCAATTCAGGCGGGACTTCTGCAGCTCTCATCCTTGACTCCTACCGAAATGGAATGGCCCGGCAAGTTGACTCGTCCAATCCCGGCGAGGTGAACTCAACTTGTCTTCAGATAATATCACACTGCCCCGAGCACGAGATATTTTAAGCCTGCCGCCGCGTGCATTCCTGAACAGGCGTGCTATAATTCCAATTAGTCAACTAGTCCGCTAGTCTCATAGTCGAATAGACCGAGAGATAACCACGACAAACAAGAGCGCATCCGACCACCGACTAACGACTATCCAACGATCCAACTAGCCGACTATTCGACCAGCAGACTAGCGACTACCACGCCATGTCTTTTACCCACCTGCACGTACACACCGAATACTCGCTCCTGGACGGCTTCTCCAACATCAAGAAGCTGGTTCAGCGCGTGAAGGAGATGGACATGCCGGCGGTTGCCATTACGGACCACGGCACGATGTTCGGGGTGGTCGATTTTTACAACGACGCCATCGCGGCGGGGGTCAAGCCGATCATCGGCCTGGAGGCCTACATGGCGGCGCGCAGCATGGACGACCGCGATCCCAAGCTCGACAAGAAATCCTCCCATCTGCTGTTGCTGGCCGAGAACGAGACTGGCTACAAGAACCTGCTGCAGATCGCTTCGGCTTCCCAGCTCGAAGGCTTCTATTATTTCCCGCGCATCGACCATGATTTCCTGGCCGCCCACTCCGAAGGGTTGATCTGCACCTCCGGCTGCATGTCGGCCGAGATCCCACGCGCCCTGCTCGAGGAGAATCCGCAGGAAGCCGTGCGGCGCTTGAACTGGTACTACGATGTCTTCGGCGCCGACCGCTTCTTCATCGAGCTGCAGCAGCATAACATTAAAGAGATTACCGAGCTCAATCGCCAGTTGGTGGACATGGGCGCGCGCTACTCGGCGCGCTACGTCGCCACCAACGACGTGCACTATATCAATCCGGACGACGCCCGTCTGCAGGATATCCTGCTCGCCATCCAGACCAACACGCTGCTGAGCGATCCCGAGCGCATGCGCATGTCGGACGATTCCTACTATCTGCGCACGCCGCAGGAGATGGCTGCGCTGTTCGCCGAAGTGCCGCAGGCGCTCGCCAACACGCTGCTCATCGCCGAACGCTGCAATGTCGACTTGTCGTTCAAGAAATATCATCTGCCCGAGTTCCCGGTCCCCGACGGTTACACCACCGCCACCTACCTGCGCTTCCTGTGCGAGGACGGCGTGGGCCGCCGCTACGGCGAACGCGCCGCAGGGCGCGAGGTTCAGGACCGGCTCGCCCACGAGTTGAAGATCATCCACGAGATGGGATTCGATGCCTACTTCCTGATCGTCGGTGATCTGTGCCGTGCCGCACGCGAGAAGGGCATCTGGTACAACGCGCGCGGCTCGGCCGCCGGCTCGATCGTCGCCTACGCGCTCGAGATCACCATGGTCGACCCGATCGAACACGACCTGATCTTTGAGCGATTTCTCAATCCCGGCCGGCTCGAAATGCCGGACATCGACCTGGATTTCCGCGACGACCGCCGCGCCGAAATGCTCGAGTACACCGCGCAGAAATACGGCAACGACCGCGTCGCGCAGATCATCACATTCGGCACGATGGGCGCCAAGGCCGCGCTGCGCGACGTCGGCCGCGTCATGGACATTCCCCTGCCCGAGGTCGACCGCATGGCGAAACTCGTGCCGTTCGTTTCCGGACGCACGGTTTCGCTGAAAGAGGACGCGCTGACCACGCCGGAGTTCAAGCAGATCTACGACAGCCAACCGCACATGAAGGAACTCGTGGACACGGCCATCGGCATGGAAGGCGTGGTCCGCAACGCCGGCACGCATGCGGCGGGCGTCGTGATCGCGGACCGGCCGTTGATCGAGTACCTGCCGCTGCACCGCCCCACTTCCAACTCGGAAGAGACGCCCATCAAATCGGTGACGCAGTTCGAG
>DASXQN010000181.1:0-1977 GCA_036507155.1 Anaerolineales bacterium | reverse complement strand
CGCGAAATCCGGCGCCAATCGCAGGCGCCGCTGATTCTGTTCAGCTACTTGAATCCGATTTTGCGGTATGGATTAGAGCGCTTCGCCGCCGACGCTGTAGAGAGCGGCGCAGACGGGGTCCTGATCACCGATTTGAGCGTCGACGAGGCCGGGCCGTTTGTGGCTCCGATGCGGCGGCAGGGTCTCGACACCATTTTTCTGGCGGCGCCGACTAGCACCGACGAGCGATTGCAGCGCGTGGCCGAGCTGTCGACCGGCTTCGTCTACGCGATCAGCCGGACGGGCGTGACCGGGACTCGGGACAGGCTCTCCGGCTCGGTTGTCCCGCTGCTCGAACGGTTGAGAAGCTATACGTCGCTGCCGATTGCGGCCGGCTTCGGCATCTCCCGCCCGGAACACCTGGCCGAGCTCGCTCCCGTTGTGGACGGCGTGGTGGTGGGCAGCGCCCTGGTGCGCTGCGTGGAGGATCACCTGGAAAATCCCGCCCCGCGCGTGGCGGAGTTTGCGCGGTGGTTGAGAGAAGGGTTTAAATCACAGCCGCGACCGTAAGGGAGTGGAGGCAGAAAGTGGAATACGGAAGTCAGCAGCAAGCAGTACAGGCGGGTCCCTCGCGGAGCCTGCCCTGAGCGGCAAGTGCGGATCCTTCGCTACGCTCAGGATAGCTCAGGGCAGGCTACCGCTGCTGGCGGTGGGAACGCGGAGGTGCTATTGGAAGCGGACCTTAATATCCGGGCGGCGCTCGAGGTGCACGGATTCGATGAAGCGAACTTTGGAGGAGCTCATGGTCATCACCAGCGACGAAGTGCGGATGCCTTCGCCGAACAGACGCACGCCCTTCAGCAGGTTGCCGTCGGTCACGCCGGTCGCCGCAAAGAGGATCTGTTTGCCGGTAGCCAGCTCCTGCGTGGTATAGACGCGCTTCGGATCGCGAATGCCCATCGCTTGGCTGCGCTCGCGCAGCTCCGGGGTGTCGAGCACAAGGCGGCCCAGGATTTCCCCGTTCAGACAGCGCAGCGCCGCTGCGGTCAGGACGCCTTCGGGGGCGCCGCCGGTTCCCATGACGGCATGAACGCCGGTCCCCACCACGGCCGCGGAAATGCCCGCCGAGAGGTCCCCGTCGCCGATCAGCCGGATGCGGGCGCCGGCGGCGCGGATGCTGTCAATGAGAGTCTTGTGCCGCGGGCGGTCGAGCACGATCACGACCAGGTCTTCGACGTCGCGATCCAGGCGGCGCGCAATGTGCCGGAGGTTCTCGCTGACGGGAGCGTCCAGGTCCACGGCTCCCCGGCAGGAGGGTCCGACGATGATTTTCTCCATGTAGCAGTCAGGCGCATTCAGCAGCCCGCCTTTCTCGCTGGCCGCCAGAACCGTGATGGCGTTGGGCGCTCCGGTGGCGCAGAGGTTGGTGCCCTCCAGCGGGTCCACGGCGATGTCCACGGCCAAGAAAGACGGGGTGTCCTGGTTTTTCGCTCCCACCGCTTCGCCGATGTAGAGCATGGGGGCCTCGTCGCGCTCGCCTTCTCCAATCACAACCGTGCCGCGAATCGGGACTTCATCGAGCGCGTGGCGCATGGCCTCGACGGCCACCTGATCGGACTTGTGGGCGTTGCCTTCGCCCATCGTACGGGCCGCGGCGATGGCGGCCTCTTCCACGACGCGGAGAAATTCAAGGGAAAGTTCCAGTTCCATAGATGCCTACTCCGGCTTCGTGATTGAACTATGGAATCCGCAGAGTCTGCGGAACAATTTGTACTTCCTGCGCGATCGGGGGAATCTCCAGAGTCTTCGAAGCTTGTGAGCTACTCAATCACAACCAGGACCATATCGGATTCCACGGTCGCGCCCGGAGAAACCTTTACTTCTTTGACGATGCCCGCAACGGGAGCCACCACGGGGATTTCCATCTTCATGGCTTCGAGCAACAGGATCACCTGGTTCTCTTCCACCCTGTCTCCCGCTTTGCACTGGACGTCGAGC
>DASXQN010000180.1:0-4340 GCA_036507155.1 Anaerolineales bacterium | reverse complement strand
GCACCCGCGCAGCTTCGTCCCGTGGCATGACCTCGCTCGCTCCTTCGAAGCGCTCGCAATCGCGCAGGCTATTCCCATAAACACGCAGGGCGTTGACGGAGCAGAGCAAGTGTCCGGCCTCTGGTGCAACTCGGGATTGTTCCGCGTCTTTGGAGTCGAGCCCTCCTTGGGCCGCGCCTTTACGGACCAGGAAGGATTCAACCGATCGGCCATCCGGGGCGAGGCGCCGGGCGCGAGCTCCGTGGTAGTCCTGAGCCATGGTTATTGGCAGAGGAGGTTTGGGTCCGAGCGCGGCATCCTGGGCAGGACCATCGCATTCGGACACGGCTCCGCGGTTATAATTGGAGTGATGCCGGCGGGGTTTCGCGTCGGGACGTTGAACGTCGATCTGTACCTCCCTATTCCTCTGGATCGCAACAAACCGGAAGCCATCGGCTCGCGCTCCTTTCAGTGCTACGGTCTCCTCCGCCCCGGCGTGACCCTGGAAGCGGCGCGGGCGGAAATGGCCGTGCTCGCCGATCAGGTCGGCCGCCTCGACCCGATAGAGAAGGACTGGGGTGTGGTGGTGCTTAGCCTGCGCGATTATCTTGTGCGCGACAATCGCCTCGTCTTGCTCGTATTGCTGGGAGTGGTCCTTTTCGTCCTGCTGATTGCTTGCGCCAATCTCGCCGGTCTCCTGCTGACGCGCGGTGTCGGCCGCAGGGGCGAACTGGCTCTGCGCGCATCGCTCGGCGCTACTCGTGGCCGGCTGGTTCAACAGCTTGTGGTCGAGAGCGTCACCCTGTCGGCGCTGGGGGGCGCGCTCGGCTTGCTCCTTGGATTGTGGGCAAGCCGCGGGCTTCTCTTCCTAGCACAAGATGCGGTCGCGTTCGGACAGATGGCGGACGCGCGCCTCGACGGGCGCGTTCTCGCTTTCACCGTGGCAACCTCGCTTCTCACTGCGATCGTTTTCGGGTTGGCGCCGGCCTGGCAAGCCTCGCGCTTCGACCTTCAGGCGGCTTTGAAAGTGCAGGGCCGCGGCGCGGGCGACAGTCGCGGCCAGCAGCGATTTCGCGCCGCGCTTGTCGCCGGCGAGGTGGCGCTCGCTGTGGTGCTCCTCGTTGGCGCCGGCTTGCTTCTGCGGACTTTTTCTCTCCTGCTCCAGGTCAAGCTCGGTTTTCAAACGGAGAATGTCCTGACCGCGCGCATGATCGTCACGGGCGATCCGGTCCGGCGCTCCAGCATGGTTGAGAGCGTCCTGGATCGGATCGAGACGCTGCCGGGAGTCAGCGCCGCCGGCACCATCCAATTCCTCCCGCTGGGAGGCCACACCAACAACGGGCCGTTCCACTTCGTTGGACGGCCCGCGCCCAGCGATCCCAAGAGCATGGAATCCGACGTATCGACGGTGAGCCGAGGATATATTGCGGCCCTGGGCATCCCCGTTCTGCGGGGCCGGCCCTTCGGCAGGCAGGACCGCATGGAGAGCCCGCGTGTGGCGCTCGTGAATCAGTCGTTTGTCAACAGGTACTCCCCGAACGAGGATCCCATCGGCCAGATGATCATCGGGGATTGGGCCAACCCCAAGCCTACCCAGATCGTGGGTGTAGTGGGCGATATACGGCACAATGGGCTGACCGCGGAGCCGCGGCCCACCGTGTTCCTAGCACAGGCACAGGTGCCGGGTTATATCACCTACTTTGTGATGCGCACTGCATCGGAGCAACAGAGTCTTGCTGCAGCCATCCGGCGCGAGGTCCGGCAGGTCGAACCCATGCTGGCGGTCACTGCAATCCAACCCATGGAACAATACGTGTCCGCATCTCTGGCGCGGCCGAGGCTGTACGCGGCGCTGCTCGGCGCGTTCGCCTCGCTCGCGCTTGTGCTCGCGGCCGTCGGCCTGTACGGGCTGATGGCCTATGCGGTGAGCCGGCGCACGCATGAGATCGGAATTCGCATGGCTCTGGGCGCGCAACCGCGCGACGTGCTTCGCTCGACACTTTATCACGGCGCCCTGCTCGCCTCGGCGGGTCTGGTCCTCGGCATCGTGTGCGCGATTGCCTTGAGCCGCTTCGTGGCAAACCTGCTCTTTGGCGTCAGCACAGGCGATCTGGCGACCTATGCAGCGGTTGCGGCGTTGCTAGGCGGAGTGGCTATGGTTGCAGTGTACGTTCCTGCGCGCCGCGCATCACGAGTCGATCCGATGGTGGCCTTGCGCTACGAATAGTGCCACCCTTACGTGCGAGGATGCTTGAAAATAACAAATCCTAAATCACCGATCACAGATAATAAATTCCGAGAGCCGCGGCCCCGCTCAATTCGTTATCTGTGATCGGTGATTTGAGATTTATTATTTTCAAAAACTACCTCGAGGCATACGATTACAAAAAAGGTCCCGCACCTACAGCTTTTGAGGAGGCATGAAGAAAACTGACGGACGAGCGAAGCGGCCTCCTGGTACAATGCAGCGGCTCAGGTCGTTGAGCGGGTTTTCCGGACAGGAGGAAGCAGTGATGTCACTGACCGCGGCTCCGAAGATTAACAAACTTCGGGTTCGTGCGGTGCGCGTGCCGATGCAGCACCCTCACAAGACGGCCAGCGGCGTAGTCTCCGAGTCGCCGCTTGTGCTCACCGACACAATCGTCGAAGACGGTATTGTTGGGCGCAGTGTCGTTTTTACATATACGGCCGCGGCGCTCAAACCCACCGGAGACCTCATCCTGAACCTCGAGGATTTGATCAAGGACGAACCACTCGCCCCAGCCGAGATCGAGCAGAAGCTCGCGCGGCGCTTTCGCCTCCTCGGCACTCAGGGCCTCGTGGGCATCGCCCTCGCCGCCATTGACATGGCGCTATGGGATGCTCTGGCGCGGAGTCACCGCACGTCCCTTGTGCGCCTCCTGGGCGGGATCGAGAAGCCCACGCCCGCATACGGCGCGGTGGGCTATGACGGCGTAGAAGGATCCGCCAGGGTCGCGGAAGAGTGGGTCAAACGTGGATTCATGGGGGTGAAAGCAAAAATCGGATATCCAACCATGCGGGAAGATGTCGCGGTGATTCGCGCCATAAGAAGGGCCGTGGGCGACGATGTGGCAATCATGGTTGACTACAACCAATGCCTCGCGCCGGTCGAAGCAGTCCAGCGTGTGAAAGTCCTCGACGACGAAGGGCTCGCGTGGGTGGAAGAGCCGACGCTCGCCCACGATTACGCCGGGCACGCGCTCGTTGCGCGTGAAGCGAGAACTCCCATCCAGTGTGGTGAGAACTGGTGGGGCATTCTCGACATGCGGCACGCGCTTGACGCGCAGGCATCGGATTTCGTGATGCCCGACGTGATGAAGATCGGCGGTGTTACAGGCTGGATGCGCGCGGCGTCGCTCGCGCACTCGCGCGGGATCCGCATGTCCAACCACCTGTGGCCGGAGATCAGCGCGCAGTTGCTTTGTCTGACGCCGACCGCGCACTGGCTGGAATATGCCGACTGGTGGAACCCGATCGTGGCCGAGCCATTGCGAATCGAAAACGGCATGGCAACGGTTGAAACGGCTCCCGGCTCGGGTCTGGCCTGGAACGAGGACGCCGTGGCACGGTTCGCGAGTTGAAGGCGCCCGCCGGGTCTATGCCTTACTACTGGTCGCGCTGCTGCGGCTTGCGACCGGTTTTTTTGAAGATGTACTCGTCGCGCTGCTTCTGCAACTCCGGCGTCAGCGGCCCATAGATCTGGCGGGATGTGTACTTTCCGGTACCCAGCATCATCAGGCTCCAGTCGTCGCGCGCCCTCGACAGCTCCCCGGATTCGACCACTTCCTTCACCATGTGCGGCGGAATGAACCAGAGACCTTCGCGGTCGGCGAGCACTGCGTCGCCCGGCATCACCAGAGTCTTGCCGATCCGTACCGGGATGTTGATGCCCGTCACCATCACGCGCATGCCCTGCGTCGGGAACGAATTCTTGTAATACGCCTGCATCCCGGTTTCCACAATGCGCTCCAGCCAGTAGACGCCGCCGTCAACGATCATGCCGTTCCTGGTGGTGGTCTGGATGTAGTGAGCGAGCTTGTTGCCGACGAAGTTCCAGTCCGCCCCGAAGACGTCGGCGACGATCACGTCGCCAGGCTGCAGCATGTCAATCGCGGTCTGGTTTCGCGCCGGGCTCGTGCCTTTCGCCTTCGCTTCGGCCTCGTCCACTTCGATGATGTCCCCCCGTGCAGGCATGAACTGGACTGTGAACACGCGCCCGACCATCTTCTGGTTCGGCTGCAGCACTCTCCAGCCGTCGCGAGACTCGAACTGATTCGGAAAGCCCCGGCTGGGCAGCACCGCCTGTACCTCTTCGGCGATGAGGCCCTTCAGTCGTTGCA
>DASXQN010000179.1:0-12674 GCA_036507155.1 Anaerolineales bacterium | reverse complement strand
GTCGGTATGCGTAATACTGCCATGCGGTACTTCTCCTTATACTGCCTGAATTTGCTTCAGTAGTTTATCGGCGCGAGCAATCCCGTTATTTACATAGCGGGCCTTGCCGCGCGCGTCCAACACGAACGTGGTCGGAACGCTCATCACGCCCCAGCGCCGCGCCAGCTCCGGGCGCTCGGCCGCATCGATCTCGACGACCTGGAGCCGCTCGCCGAGCTGGTCGCGAACTATTTCGATGGCCGGCCACTGAATGGTCTTGCACGGTGCGCAGCTTGGCGTCGTGAAATACACTAATACGGGCCGACGGGGATCGGCGAGATGAAGGTCTGCAGCCTGGCTGTGAGCACGTCCTAGCAGCCAGCGATTTGAAAGCCAGTAGACAACCAGCGCCGCGAGCACCCCACCAATTGTAAACGCCAAACGAAATAGTATGTCCTGATTCATGAAGCCGCTCCCGCCTTGGGACGCATGCCCGGAAAGGTTCCGGCCGGCGGTTGCTTGGAAAAACCCGGCACGTTGATCTGGCCAAGCCAGTAGTACACCGCGCAGCCCACGCAGAATCCGCCAAAGGCATTGAGGGCGGCCAGGATCGAGACGAGCCATACCAGACCCCATCCGAGTCCAGGCGCGCCTAGATAGAGCGCCAGGCTGCCGGCCGTCATGAATATAACCCCGAGAAACTGCGCGAACCGATGCGGCTCGGGATTGTCATCCAACACGTCCGGCTTGATCCAGCCCCACGGCTTGAACGCATTCTTGTATAGGAAGCCGAAGCCCGGAACCTTGAGTAATGTGCCGACTCCCATCACCACCGCGACGAGCACGGCCAGCAGCGGGATATTAAGAATGAAGCCCAGTGTGTTGAGTGTGATGATCGTGACCTGATTGATCTTTAAGGCGGCGTGATCCACCTTTTGAAGTGCGGTGACAGTCATTGCGAAACTCCTGTGATCTTGATCTCTTCCTCTTCGAAACGCGTGCGGTCTTCGCTCAGCAGCCATGATCGGCTCTCGATGGCCTTGCCGGTCTGCACGCTGGTGATGATGTAAGAGAAGAAGGGCTGTGCCCAGTCCCGGTCGTACTCGGATGGCTGGTTGGGATGATCCGGGTGAGAGTGAAAGACACCGATGAGACTCAGCCCGAGGCGGTCTGCGGTCGACTCGCCGCGCAGATAGTCCTCGGCCGAGATCAGATATCGGTCATGCCGGGCCGATTCCTCGCGGGCATTCGGTAGCGGCAGGATGTCGACGATCTGCTTCAGGAGGGCGCCGCCCGAACCAAGCAAAAAGCCGGCGCCCTCCTCGGGATAGGCGCTTTCTCCGTGTGCATGGATCCGGGCGAGGATCTCCGGCGTGATCTGAATGACGGTCATGCTCCGCTCCACAGTCCGCTGTCGCTCAGATACTTGTAGCCGCTGTCAGGGAGCACCGTCACGACGACGCCCTCGTCCAATTCCGCGGCGACCTGCAGCGCGCCGACTACAGCAGCCCCCGAAGAGATCCCCACGAACAAACCTTCTTCGCGCGCCAGCCGGCGGACCATGCGATACGAAGCTTCGGTCTCGAGTTCAATGGTTCGATCCGCGAAAGCAGGCTCGAAGATGCCTGGCTTCAAAGCGGTCGGCATGTGCTTCAGACCCTCCAGGCCGTGGAACGCATCGTCAGGCTGCGCCTGGATGATCTGGATGGCGGCGTTGACCTCGCGCAAATACCTGCCTGTACCCATCAGCGTCCCTGAGGTGCCCAAGGCTGCTACGAAATGTGTAATGCTGCCGCCACTCTGGGAGTAAACCTCCGGACCAGTCGTCTGATAATGTGCCTGCGAGTTGGCAGGATTGTCGTATTGATTTGCGTACCAATATTTCTCAGGATGTTCGGCAGCCAACTTGCGCGCCACACGGATCGCACCGTCAGAACCTTCGAGGGGATCGGTGAGCACCAATTCCGCGCCCAATGCGCGGAGGATCGTCAACCGCTCGGGGCTGACATTGTCTGGCACAGCCAGCGTGACGGGAATTCCGAGCGCGGCGCCGAAACATGCGTACGAGATGCCCATATTGCCAGACGTGGAGTCAAGCAAGCGTTTTCCGGGGCTGAGCTGCCCCGCGGCCGACGCGGTCCGGATAATCTGAATGGCAGGCCGATCCTTGACAGATCCGCCCGGGTTGAACCACTCGGCCTTGGCGAAGACCTTGACGCGCGGCGATAGGCCCTGGGTCACGCGGCGAAGCGGAAGCAGCGGCGTATTGCCGACGTGGGAAGTCAGGTCCGCGAAGGCGTTGGAGTCGGTATGTGTGCGAAGTGTATCTATCACGGTCACGGTCAAAAACAAAATGGCAGCCGACAGGTAAACAAAAGGACGGCGAACGATCGCCCATGCGCAAATTCATCGCATGCGGGGGTCGTCCACCGTCCTTGGCCGTCGACTGCCGTGGCTTAACTCAGGGCGGTGGTTACGAGCCCCGCCCTATACAGGAGCAAAGTAATTGTGAGATCAGCATTTTCATGAAAACCTTGAACGCTATTTTACTGTCAATATCCTATTTGTCAAGTCAATAATGCAGACGGACCTGGCCTGCCGGTTCTTACTCCCGCTCAGACGCCTTTCCGCAGGGGCCGCGGTCATTCCTCCTTGCGTGCTTCCATCTCCTTGCGATGCGCCTCTATGATCGGGCCGGCGATATGAGACGGCACCGTATCATAGTGATCGAAATCCATCGTAAAGTAACCGCGCCCGCCTGTGATGGACCGCAGCTGTGTGGTGTAGCGCAACATCTCGGCCATGGGCACATGCGCCACAACGACCGTGCTACCGCGCTCGGATTCGGTCCCCTGCACGCGGCCGCGGCGCGTGTTCAGATCGCTCATCACGTCGCCCATATGCGCATCCGGAATGACGATCCGCGCCGTCATGATCGGCTCGAACAGCACCGGTCCCGCCTCATGCACAGCCAGTTTGAATGCCTCCCGGCCGGCGATCTCAAAAGCCACTGGCTTCGAGTCCACCGGATGTTCCTTGCCATCATACACGATGACTTTCACATTGCTCATCGGATATCCGGCAAACGCACCGTGTTCGAGCGTGGCTTTGATCCCTTTTTCGATCGGCGCCAGGTAGGACTTCGACAAATTCATGCCGACCAGTTCGTCGGTGAACTCGAAATCTTTTCCGGGTAACGGCTCGATTCGCAGATAGACCTCGCCAAACTGACCCGCGCCACCGCTCTGCTTCTTGTGCCGGTACTGACCTGAGGCTTTGCGCGTGATGCCTTCACGGTATGGGACTTTCGGCTCGCGCGTGGTAAGCCCGACCTGGAATTTGGACTGCGCCCGATGGATTGCCACGTCGATATGCTGGTCTCCCATTCCTTGCAGGATCGTCTCGCCGGTCGATCTCTCGTTGTGCCAGAGCAGCGTCATATCTTCTTCGCAAAGACGCGTGAGGGTCGGACTGATCTTGGCGGCGTCGGCTTGCGTTTTGGGGCCAACCGCAACTTGAAACAACGCGGCAGGAAACTTCGGCGCCTGGAGCGTCAGTGGATGGCCCTTGTCGCAGAACGTATCGCCAGTTGAGGTCACGGTCAACTTCGAGACGGAGGCGATGTCTCCGGCATGAATCACCTTGGCAGGGATCTGTTCTTTTCCGCGTTGGACGTGCAGCCCGGACATCCGTTCCTCCGCGCTCTTATTCTGATTCCAGACCCGCGCGTCCGCGTGGATCGAGCCGGAGAACACCCGAAAGTAGGTGAGTTTGCCGACGAAGGGATCGGCAGTGGTCTTCCAAACGTACGCGGCCAAAGGGCCCGTGTCCGAAGCGGACAACTGCTCTGCGCCGTCTTTGCCTTGCGCTGCGCGGGCCGGCGCTTGGAGTGGCGACGGCAACAAGTCAACCAACGCGTTCAGCAATGGCAGGACGCCGATCTCATGGGAACCGGCCGCGCAAAGAACGGGGATGAACGCGCCCGAATGGACGACGTCCTTTAAGCCGCGGATCAATTCTTCGTTCGAGAGTGATCCGGCTTCGAGATATTTTTCAAGCAGCGTGTCCTCCCCTTCCGCAGCGGCTTCCACCAGAGCAAAATGGGCGGCCTCCGCCTCTTCCTTCATTTCAATGGGGATCTCGCCCGTTGTCTTGCCGTCGCCGATATAGGCTTGCATGCTCAACAAGTCGATCACGCCTTTGAAATCATGTTTCCCGCCAATGGGAAGCTGAAGCTTCACGAGCCTGTGTCCCCCGCGATGCGCCAGCTCCTCGACCGCCGTATACGCGGTCGCAAAGTTCGCGTTCTCCCGATCGAGCTTGTTGATGAGAACCAAGCGCGGCAGGTTGAACTCATCCGCGTATCCCCACGCGACCTCCGTCCCCACCTCGACGCCCGACACCGAGTCAACCAGGACCAGGGCGCCATCCGCAACGCTCAGCGCTGATACGACCTCGCCGACGAAGTCCGTATACCCGGGTACATCCAGCACATTCACCTTGACGTCGCGATATTCGACCGGCAGCACCGAGGCGGACAGGGAGATCTTGCGACGCACCTCCTCCTCATCGAAGTCCGAGAGCGTGCTCCCGTCATCGATTTTCCCCAAGCGCGTGGTGGCCCCGGTCACATGTAGAAAGGACTCTGCGAGCATGGTCTTGCCTGCTCCGCCATGCGAGATGAGCGCAATGTTGCGGAGAAACTCGGTGGTATACTCTTTCATGATTGCGACCCTTCCTACGGAATGGGATAAGACCAGTTGCTCGATTCTAAAAGAAGTCGGTTGAATTGTCAAAGCGGCATGCCTTGAGTCCGCCGATTGAAAAGCCGGTGTAGCCACGGCGCGTTCCGATTCATTCAGATTCATCATCAGACTGCTCTCGGAGTGATCAATGAGCATGTTCTTAATGGCAAATTTCTGGCTGCTCTTTCCAGCTGCATTGAGCAGCGTGGCAGCGGCAGTCTTGCTCTCCCGCAGCCCCAAGTGGAACGATTTCCTGGCATTCAGCATCATCGTTGCAGGGCTCACTACCGCCTGGATTACGTTGCACCCGCGGCAGACACCCCTGCTTGAGGATTCGAAGGCGGTGCAACAGACTATCGGTGCGGGTGTACCGGTATTGCTGGAGTTTCAATCCCCCTTTTGAATAGTTTGCACAAGTCTAAAACCCGTCGTTGACGGGCTGGAGCAAGAGTTGGGTGAGCAGGTCCAAATTATCCGCCTGAACATTCATGAGCCGATTGGGACTGAATTGACCCCGGTCTACGCCGTGGAGTTCGCTCCCACGTTTATTTTATTCGATTCGGACGGCGTTGAAATCTGGCGGCAGATCGGCGGTCTGGATACACAGCACGTTCGTGATTCGCTGAAGTAAGCGCTCGCGTTTATGCGCCTGTTATTCATCTTCATGGACGGCATCGGACTGGGGGCGGACGATCCGAATATCAATCCTTTCGCACGTGCTGCAATGCCCTTCCTGCGCGGCCTGCTCGGAGGTCGCGCGCTGACGCGCCGGGCCGCGCCCTACGAGGACGAGCGCACCACCCTGCTCGCAGCCGACGCCGGCCTCGGCGTCTCCGGTTATCCGCAGTCCGCCACCGGGCAGGCCGTCCTGCTCACCGGCGTCAATCTCCCTGCCGCGTTGGGCTACCATTATGGTCCCAAGCCGAACGCGGACGTAGCAGCCTACCTGGGCTCGGAGAATCTGTTCGCCCGCCTTACGCGCGCCGGCAAGACGAGCGCACTGCTCAACGCGTACCCTCCGCGCTATTTCGACGGGATCGACTCCGGCAAACGCCTGTACTCCTCCATCCCGCTCGCGGTCACCAACGCGGGCCTGCAGCTCCTTACCAAGGACGATTACTTTGAGGGCCGCGCCATGGCGGCCGACTTCACCGGCGAGGGCTGGGCGGGATTCCTCGGGTATCCGCAGGCGCCTGTCTTCACACCGGAAAGCGCAGGGACAGAATTGGCGCGGCTGGCAGCACAGTATGACTTCGCAATGTTCGAATACTGGGCAAGCGATTATGCGGGCCATAAGCAGGACATGCCTTCGGCCGTGGCTCAATTGGAGAGGTTCGACGGCGTTCTGAACGGATTGCTTGAACACCGGGACATGACTCGCGACCTCGTCTTGATCACTTCAGATCATGGCAATATGGAAGACCTGTCCGTGCGGCGCCACACAGACAACGCTGTGCCGGTGCTGCTCTTCGGAGATCTTCGCGCGAGACAGCGCTTCGCGGACGGGCTGACAGATCTGGCGGACATCGCGCCGCGCATATGGGAAGCCGTCACCGCAAGCGCCTGGTCACCGGCCGCGGCATGAGGTCATGCCGAACGGTACCAGGGCTTTCGCGCGCGTTGAATGGATCATGATCATCTCTTGCACGGCGGTCGCGATTCAGTCGTGCGGTCAGCCCCAGCGGCTGCCGGCGACCGACGCGCCAGAGTCGGCTACGGCCGATTTATCTGCTTCGAGCTCCGCGACGCTGGCGCCAGGGACATCCACGCTCATTCCCCTCACCGCGACCAACGAGATCGAACACCTCATGCGCCCCGCCGCGTCGCAGCGCGGCGGTAAGCTGGTCTACGATGTCGAATCGATCCTCACTGCGCCCGAGCGCCGCGCGCCCTACGGCGATTCCTACGACATCAACCGGCTCGAACGCCCGTTCCTGCAGGATATGACCTATGTGCCTGATCTGGATATCGCGACCTATACGGTGACCAAGGATGATGATTTTTGGTATGTCTCACTCGAGCTGATCGGCACCGACCCCAATAACGGTCTCGGCATTCATTATGGTGTGGAGCTCGATCTCAATGCAGATGGTTTCGGTGACTATCTCATCTGGGGAAATCCGCCGTACACGCCCGCATGGGACACAGCGCCGGTCCAGATCTTCCAGGACACGAATCACGATACCGGGGGGTTGTCCGCCGAACGCTCGGACGCGCCGCTGCCCGCCGACGGCTATGACACGTTGATCTTTAACGGAGGCGACGCCGATGCGGATCCGGATCTCGCCTGGGTGCGCATTAATGCCGGCCGGCAATCCACCGTGCAATTCGCATTCAAGCGCAGTTGGTCCGGTTCCATTTTCATGATTGGGGTGCTCGCAGACGCCGGGCTGCAGGACGCACAAAGCTTCGACTACGTCGACCGCTTCGAGGAGTCGGAGGCGGGCTCCCCTGTAAAGGACAAGTCCAGCTATCCGCTTAAAGCACTCTACGCTGTGGACAACGCCTGCCGGGAAGCGTTCGGATTCCAGTCGACCGGACTTGAACCGCAGCTTTGTCCGTTCTACGACCCGTCGCCTCAACCCAGAAAAACCCCTTACGCGTGCAAGCAGCCGGCATATTGCATCGAGCCGACATACACATGGTATCCGCAGTATTGTTATTGTGCCCAGAACTAGGATGCGGCGGGGTTCGCTGGCTCAACGAGGCAACACAGGACTTGTAGGTGCTTGTCATTTTCCCTGACAAGACAGATAATTAGGAAAGTAACACCATCTTGGAGGAGAAGCCATGCCATCAAAAACCGTGCGGCCGATCATTTCTGCACTGATGATCCTTGTGATCGCAGCGCTCGCCTGCAACGTACCCGGCGGCAGCGGCGCCCAGCCTGCCGCCCCGCAGGCATTGCCATCGCCCACCCCGACGCCTGCCTTGCCGGGCGAGCCTGGAACGCCCGCGCCTTTCGTTCCGACGGTCTCGCCGATCAACCACGTGCTTACGCCGCCCGATCAGCCGGCAGCCGGTTCATACAATTATGATGTTCCATCCGACGGCACCGCCAGCGAGCATCGTGCGCCCTACGGCGATCTATACCGGAACAATTTATTCGAGCGGCCGTTCACGAAATCGGTGATGGATTACCTGCCGGAACTCGACATCGTGACTTTTCGGCTTACGGCGGATGCAGATTGGTATTACGTCTCCGTGGAAATGACGGGCGGGGACATGAACAGTCAGATCGGCGCAAATTACGGTATTGAGCTCGACGTTGATCACGACGGTTTCGGCGATTATCTGATCTGGACACATCCCCTCTTCACGACAACCTGGACCACTGACATCGTGCAGGTTTACAAGGATACAAACCACGACACCGGTGGAGTGTCTGCCGAGCGATCGGACGCGGTCTTCGACGGCGATGGTTACGACACGGTGATCTTCGACCAGGGCGTGGGCGCCGATACTGACCTGGCCTGGGTGCGGCTCGATCCGCACATCGCCTCAGCCATCCAGTTCGCCTTCAAACGCTCGCTGGCCGGCGGCGCGTTCATGTGGGGCGCGTGGGCGGATGCAGGTTTGAAAGATCCTTCGCAATTCAACTACAACGACCGGTTCAAGGAACCGGATGCGGGCTCGCCCGAGAAGAGCGAGGCCTACTATCCGATTCAGGCGATCGCGCAAGTGGACGATACCTGCTGGGCGGCGGTGGGATTCAAACCAACGGGGTTCGAGCCGCACCTGTGTCCGCCCCCGGACATCACGCCTACGCATCAGCCCAAGGATGCGCCGACGCCCTTCATCATCTTGATCAATTTCTGTGTGCTGTTTCCAGATCTGTGCGCGCCTCCGCCGCCCATCATCAAGTAGGCACTCGCGATTTGAGAGCAGTGAATTGGGCGAGATTCCGGAAGTCATCTCAGCCGATCCGATCCGTTGGGCCGGCAGCGTTGATGCTACTAGGCACAATCGTGGCATGCAACATGCTGGGCGGCGGCGCAACCCAGCCGCCGGCGTCTGAAGTACCTACTGCGACACGGGCAGGCGCTGAGGCTACCGCGACGGCGGTCGCGTTCACGCCAACACCATCCGTTGTGCACGTGATGACCCCAGCGTACTCCGCCGCGCTAAAAACGGTGGTTGACGTCGTGTCCGAGGATACCGCGCCGGAAAAGCGCGCGCCGTACGGCGATTCCTACCCGATCAACCGCCTCGAGCGGTCGTTCTTGCAAGACATGACCTACGTGCCGGACCTCGACATCGCGATGTATTCCGTGGGCGAAGACGCGGACTGGTGGTATGTGTCCATCCAGATGATCGGCGCCGATCCGAACAACAGCCTCGGGATCCACTTCGCCGTAGAGCTCGATCTGGATCATGACGGCTTCGGCGATTACATCATCTGGGCGAGCCCGCCTTATTCAGAGATCTGGGACACAGCCCACGTGCAGATCTTCCAAGACAAGAATCACGACACCGGCGGGCTGTCTGGGGAGCGGTCCGATGCGCCGCTGACCACCGACGGCTATGAATCGCTGATCTTCAACGGCGGCGAACGGGACGCGGATCCGGACATGGCCTGGGTGCGCGCGAATGCGAGCTTCGACTCGACGGTTCAATTCGCTTTCAAGAAATCCTGGGCAGGGACGGTCTTCATGCTCGGCGTGATGGCCGACGCCGGGCTGACAGATGTGAAGAAACTGGATTACGTCGACCGGTTCAAAGAATCGGAAGCCGGCTCGCCGGTGAGAGACAAATCATCCTACCCACTCAAAGCGCTATTCGCCGTAGATAATGTTTGCCGAGAAGCTTTCGGTTTCGGCCCCACCGGTTATGAACCGCAATTGTGCCCAAGGGAGGCGCCTGCCACAGGACAACCAAAGAGCACACCCAGCGTGTGCGAGGCGCCACCTGCGGGTTGCCCCGACGGCACCCATTGGTCCGAGGTTCTGTGCGCTTGTGTTGGCGTATCCTGCGTTTCCAAGGGAGTGCAGATTGACGGTCCGGAAGGATCGATTGCCATAGAGTCTTTGCGAGTTGGCGATACGGTTTGGACTGTAGATGAATCGGGGGAGCGCATCGCCGCCCCGATTCTGAGGGTCTCGCGTGTGCCAGTGCCTGAGGGATATGAAATCGTGCACCTTGTTTTGGACGACGGGCGTGAACTGTGGGTCTCGCCCGGCCATCCAACTGCAGATGGAAGAACTATCGAAGATTTTGTACCTGGCGATCTTCTGGATGGCGCCCGGGTGACGCGGGCAGATCTCATAAGATATACAGAATCCGCCACCTACGACATTCTGCCATCCGGGGGTACCGGCTTGTACTGGGCAAACGGAATCTTGATCGGCAGCACTCTAGCTGATCCGTGATGCATTTCATTCGACAAAACGAACAAAGACCTGATTTCCTAGCAGCCGGCCGCGCGTCGTAAGCAGCAGCCGGTCATCCTGCCATTCAAGCAGGCCCAGCCGTGTCAGGTCCTCTACCTCGGAGCGGTATGCCGTATCCGGGCCCTGTCCGAACCTTGAGCGAAACGCGCCGCTGCTGACGCCCTCGCGCGTGAGCCGCAGGCCCGTCAGCATGGTTTCGCTCATATCATCTTGCAGTGACTGCTCATGGCAATTGACGGTCGCCGGCGTGAGGGGAAACTCCCGGGGCAGGCCGGTCCGCGCTGATTCTGCGAATCGATCGATGTAGGATTTTATTCTCAAGAGATTTGAGTAGCGGTAGCCGCCGGCATATCCATGCGCGCCTGCGCCGAGGCCCAGATATGGCAGATTGCGCCAATACTGCAGGTTGTGCCGGCATTCCCGCCCCGGTTGAGCCCAGTTCGATATTTCGTATTGGGCATATCCATGCGACTCCAATTCTTCCGAGGCCCACTCGTACATGTCTGCCGCGGCGTCCGGATCCGGGATCGGCAACAGGCCACGCTGCGACCAGCGACCGAACGGCGTACCATGTTCGAGTGTCAAAGCATAGGCGGAGAGATGCTCGGGGCGCAGACCCAGTACCAATTTAACGGTAGCTCTCCAACGGTCGAGGGTTTGAAGCGGGAGCCCATAGATCAGGTCGAGGTTGAGATTGTCAAAGCCGGCCCGCCGCGCCCAGGTGACAGCATTGATCACGTCGAAGTAGTCGTGCTCGCGTTCGAGCATGCGCAGCTCGTCGGCGTTCGCGGATTGCACGCCAAAGCTGATGCGGTTTATTCCGAGCGCGCGCAACTCGCGCAATTCCGCCAGCGAAACGGTTCCAGGATTCGCCTCCGTGGAGATCTCGGGTTCGGTGAGCTCGAAATGACGCTCGATCGCTCCAAGGATCTCGGCGTATTGCGCGGGTGTCATCAGGGTTGGTGTGCCCCCGCCGAAGAATATCGTGTGCAGCTCCAGCCGGCCGGGCGACGACTCGGCCACGATTTCGATCTCGCGACAGAGCGCCTTCACATAAGCCGGGATTAACGATTCTTGTTTCGCATACGTGTTAAAGTCGCAATACGCGCAGCGATGTCGGCAGAACGGGATGTGGAGGTAGAGGGAGTAGGACATGGAATTGAGTATTGAAGATTGAAGATCGGAGATTGAGGACTGGGGAGTAGTATATCTGTTTTTCGGGATAGGCCGAAGATGCCATATTTTTGAGGCGCGCAAAAACCCACTTAAGCGGGTGAGCGTGATGCGGATTTGGGATATGCAGCGCTTGATTTGTCCGGCGGGTGGCGCGATACTGTATTGGGTGGTGCGGCACTCAGCCGCCAACTGAACTCAAAGATCGATTCAGATCGAGATGCGGGAGAGTTCATATGACCTCTAGGTTGCTAAACAACTCCTATCGGATCGCCGTGATGCTCACGCTCGCCGCAGTGTTGGCCGGACTGCCCTCGCCGGCGATCGCGTCGACTCGGGCCCTGCCGGGCGATAAGACGCTCGTTTCCGTCGATTCGAGCGGCGTGGTCGGAAATGCGGGCTCGATCTCGGCCTCCGTCTCAGGTGACGGCCGCTTTGTGGCGTTCGCGTCGGATGCCAGTAATCTGGTGAGCCTCGCTCTCACTGTCGGGCCGAATATCTTTGTGCGCGACAGGCAAGCAGGCACCACGACGCTGGTCTCACTCAATTTGACTGGAGGCGGCCCGAACGGGGGTTCGGAGGAACCGTCCATCTCAAGCGACGGGCGATTCGTGGCATTCCAGTCCGATGCCACCGACCTGGTCAGTGTGGATACGAACGGTACGACCGATATCTTCGTGCGTGATCGCCAGAGCGGCACCACGACGCTGGTATCGGTCGATTCGGCCGGAACCCAGGCGAATGATGTGTCCGACAGCGCGTCCATCTCCGCCGACGGACGCTTCGTCGCCTTCACCTCCGCGGCGAGCAACCTGGTGGCGGGCGACACGAACGGCACGAACGACGTCTTCCTGCATGATCTGCAAACCGGCGCGACCACGCGGGTCTCGGTGGATTCAAGCGGCGCCGAAGCCAATGGCTCCTCCGGATTTGGCAGCGTCTCCGGCGATGGCCGTCTCGTGGCATTTAGCTCGAACGCGAACAACCTCGTCCTTGGGGATACGAATGGTCGCACAGATGTATTCGTGCGCGATGGACTGAGCGGCGTGACCACGCGAGTCTCGATCTCGACGAGCGGCGTGGAAGCGACCCTCAATTCCGTATCACCCGCGATTTCAGCCGACGGCCGTTTCGTCATGTTTAGCTCGCCCTCCGACACCCTGGTCGTGACCGACAGCTACGGCTTCGACCAAATCTACGCCCGCGATCTGCTTACGAATGAGACCACTCTCGTTACAGTCGGCGTTGAAGGCTTCGCCTTCGTAGGCAAGTCGTACGATCCGTCCGTCTCCGCGGATGGACGCTACGTGGCGTTCCAGTTCAATGATCAGGATTCGATCCCGGATTTCGAGGTCATGGTACAGGACCGCCAGACGAAAGCATCCGT
>DASXQN010000178.1:0-1543 GCA_036507155.1 Anaerolineales bacterium | reverse complement strand
AAACTGCATTCATGACCAGTCCGAGGCAGGCAAACGTCAGCCCCACCAGGAAGGCGAGCGGGACGATCCACAACGTGAGTGGCGAGTGGGACAACCCGAGCACCCAGATGATGATCAGGATCGCGCAGCCGGAAAGAAAGCTTTTGCTCGCCGCCCACACCGCCTCGGCAGCCACTACGTCGTCGAGGTTGATCGGCGCGTTTATGATTGCATCCCAGGTTCTCTGCACGTGCATACGTGAGAAAGCGGAATACAGCGCTTCGAATGTCGCCGTGTTCATGGTGCTGTAGCACACCGTGCCGGCTGCCAGGAAAGTGATGTACGGCAGTCCGCCGACCTGGCCGACCAGCGCGCCCAGGCCGTAGCCCAGCCCGAGCATGTACAGCATCGGGTCTGCGAGATTGCCGAGCATCGAGGGGATCGCGAGCTTGCGCCAGACCAGGAAGTTGCGGCGCCAGACATGCGCGAAACGCGGGCTCAGGACCGGGGGACGGAAGTCTTTCGAGCGCACGGTTCGGTCAACCCACAGCCCTGTTGTTTTTCACTTTCAACTTTACCCTTTTACCTTTTACCGGCTCGTCAGTCTCTAAGGTCGCGTCCGGTCAGCTTCAGGAAAACGTCTTCCAGATTCGCCGGGCGATGCAGGTAGCGCAAGCCGGGACGATGCTGCAGCGTGGCAATCAGCGGTTCAGCGCGGCTGGTATAGCAAAACACGGTTTCGCCGGTGCGCTCGGCGCGCGTGGCAAGCTTGTCGCCATGCTCGGCCGCCCATCCTGCAACGTCTTCGCCATATACCTCCAGCACCTCCGGCTCGATGTGACGCGAGATCAACTCGCGCGGGCTGCCGGTGGAGATGATGCGGCCATGGTCCATGATCGACAAGCGCCGGCACAGGCGTTCCGCCTCGTCCATAAAATGCGTAGTCAACAGGATGGTCTTGCCCCGGTTCAGCAACTGTTTGAGCCGCTCCCAGATGAGGTGGCGGGCCTGGGGATCGAGCCCCGTGGTCGGCTCATCCAGGAATATCAGATCCGGGTCATTGATCAGCGCCCGCGCCAGCGACAAGCGCCGCTTCATTCCGCCGGAGAGGGTCTGGATCTTCGAGTTCGCGCGGTTGGTCAGTCCGGCGAACTCCAGGAGTTCGGGAATGCGGCCGCGCGTGACGGCATCGGCCTGGCCGAAGTAACGCCCGTACACCAGCAGGTTTTCGAACACCGTGAAGTCCGGGTCGAGGTTGTCGACCTGCGGCAGCACGCCCAACCGGATGCGGGCTTCGCGAGCAGCTTTGGGCACAGGGAGGCCGAGCAGCGAGATCTCCCCCTCATCCGGATCGGCAAGTCCCAGGCACAGCCGCAGCGTGGTGGTCTTGCCGGCGCCGTTGGGGCCGAGCAGTCCGTGGCACTCGCCGGCCTCCAGCGAGAGGTCCACACCGCGCACGACTTCGAGGTCGCCGTAGGATTTGCGCAGGTCCTTTACTTCAAGAAGCGGCTGTTGGCTGGATGTCATTCTCGAAATACGATTCCTACCACGGGGAACACGGGGG
>DASXQN010000177.1:0-3480 GCA_036507155.1 Anaerolineales bacterium | reverse complement strand
AGGAGGCCGAAGGCATCCACGCGAAATGCGAGCTCGATTCCGGGAAGGATTGGGAAGAGCACGCATTGAGGTGTGCGACCCGCCAGGACGTCCGGGAGCAGGGACGCCACAAACACCAGCTGCAGGATTCCGGCTGCAACGGACCAGAATTCTCTCAGGTTGGCGCGGCGTTCGCCGGTAGCCGCGATGAGGAGCGCGCCTATCGCCGAAACAAGAATTGCCAGCAGAGGTTTGACTGAAAATACAGCTACGGACTGCATGCCTGGCGTCACCACCTCAGCTGGGTCAGGTCCTCCACACTGACTCCCGGCCTGTTTCGACTCAGCGCGAGCACCAGTCCCAGACCGACGGCAGCCTCCGCTGCTGCGACCGCGATGACAAAGAGGCCCAGGATCTGCCCGCGCGGGTCCTGTAACTGTTGACTGAAGGCCGCCAGGCTGACGTTGACGGCATTGAGCATGATCTCGACTGAGACGAGCATAAGGATGATGTTGCGCCGGCTGAGGAAGCCGATCAGGCCAATCCCAAACAGCACTGCGCTAAGCCCCAGACAAGCGCCCACGGGGGCCATCAGGAGTCTATCTTTCTCTTGGCGACAACGACCGCGCCCACAATGGCGGCCAAAAGGATCAGGGATGCGATCTCGAAGGGCAGTGTGAACTGGCTGAACAGTACCATTCCGACAGCCGAGAGGCTCCCTAGCGGGGAGCCGCCAGCTGCCACACGCGGCGCGGCAGGCGTGAGGCCCGGGCCCTGGGCCCGCCATGCCAGGACCGCGAAGGCGAATCCTGCGGCGGCGCCCAACGGCCAATGGGCGCCAAATCGCGGCCCCGCCGCCTCACCCGGCAGGTCGAGGAGCATGAGAAAGAACAGGTAGAACACCAAAATAGCGCCCGCGTACACAATGACCTGCACCGCTGCCAGGAATTCGGCACCCACCAGCAGGAATATGCCTGCGACGTGCAAGAAGAGCGCGAGCACCCAAAGCATGCTATGGATGGGATTTCTGCGAGTCACCGCCAGCATTGCGCTCGCGATGCTGGCGCCCGCTAAATAATAGAAGGCAATCTGTCCCGCAAGGATCGCCATTGAATGGTCGAATACCTCTGATCGACTAGGCGGGGTACGTACCGGAGATGTAGGCCTCAAGCTGATGGATCGTGAAGTCCTGGGCCGTCATGATCCAATTGACGAGGTCGCCAATCGACACGACTCCGACGACCCTCTCACCCTCCACGACCGGCAGGTGACGGCAGCGCTTATCCGTCATACGGTGCATGCAGTCATCTATCGTGGTCCTCAGGTTCACGGTAACGGCCGGACTGGACATGATCTCATGGACCTGCATTTCCTTTGAAGAACGCCCTTTGAGGATCACCTTACGCACGTAGTCGCGTTCGGAAAAAATCCCGACAACATCGGTCCCTTGCATGACGACCAGAGCTCCTATGTCCTTATCAGCCATCTTCTCTAGAGCCTCATAGACCGTGACGTCAGGGGCGATGGAGTACACGTGCGACCCCTTCTGGTTGAGGATGAGCGCGACCGAGTCGTTGAGTTTCACTGCAAATCCCCTCCGGATGAGATTGGGATGTGATAAGACGATGGGCATTGTAGCACTGCGTACTGCAAGTAGAAAGTTCGAAGGCGCTTCCCGGTTTAGCTTGGGTTGCAATCGATGGCAGGCGGAGGGCATTCGCGCCGCAATCCCGGTCGCAACGCCCGGAAAAATCGCTCTCCGGCCTCAGCGCTGATATGGAAAAAACGGTGCGCCGGCCCGCGACACGGCCTGGGGTTACCGGGGCGTAGGGGGCCCCCGGGTCAAGCGATGCTCCGGGGCGCGAAGCCGGTTCGGGTATTCAGCGGCGTAGTGCCGCCTCCCCATGCCAAATCCAGTGACGATAAGCCAGAGCGCCGTTTTTCCGGCCTGCTGAGCGCGATGACCGCCAAAGCCTGAAGCCTGAAGCCAGTGAGCATGACTTCGGAGGAAACCACACCCCAGCAGCCGTCTGTAGAGCCCAACCGGTTCGTGCGCTACGCCTATCCAGTGGTGCTTTGGGGATCGCTTTCGCTGATGGTGGCGCTCTCACGAGACTTCGGCGTGACCTGGGATGAAGACGTCCAGCAGGAATATGGACAACTCGTATTTCGTTATTTTGCATCGGCATTCGACGATCAGTCTGCCCTGAGTTTCAAGAACCTTTATTTTTACGGCGGCATGTTCGACTTACTGTGCGTGCTCGTGCAAAAGGTCGTTCCCGCCGATCCGTACGTCGTGCGCCACGTGATCAACAGCGTTTTTGGCTGGCTCGGCATCGTGTTTTGCGGAAAACTCGCCAGCCGGCTCTTTGGCGTGCGCGCAGGGTTGCTCGCGATGGGACTTCTCGCGCTTTCGCCGCGCTACTTCGGCGACTCGATGAATAACCCGAAAGATATTCCTTTTGCGGCGATGTCAGCGGTCGTCTTGTACTGTCTCTCGAAAATACAGCCGCATTTTCCGTACCTTTCGCGAGCCGGCGCAACTCGGTTAGCCGTTGCCCTCGCGTTGGCAATCAACGCGAGAGCTGGCGGCATTCTTTATCTGTGCTATACGGCAGCGTTGATCGCAGTGTCAATGGTGAGGGACAAAAACCTCAGCCCCCGAAATGTATGGTCTGCCGGTTGGCAGCTGGCCCTGATTTCCGCTGCAGCGATCGTTCTTGGCACGACGTTCTGGCCGTGGGCGCACATGCAACCGCTGTTGAAGCCATTTGAGGCGCTGCGCGAATTCGCCAAATTCGATGCGTCCCTCTTCGTGCTCTACCGCGGCCAGTATGTGCCAGCCGACGCTTTGCCACCAGATTACCCGTTCTATTACCTGCTGATCACAACTCCACCCGTCGTCCTCATCGGACTGGTTTTTGGATTTGCGGCAACCATCGGGTCCGCTCGCGAGAGGTTTTGGCTGATCAGCCTCTGGGTTGCGGTGTTGTTTCCGCTGATGTATGTCGCGATCCGCGGCTCAACGCTGTACGACGGAATCCGTCATCTTCTCTTCGTATATCCGCCCCTCGTCGTGCTCGCCGCCGCTGGATGGATGACACTGTTCCGTTGGACGGATGGCTCCAGCACGCGGTTCGTGCTCGCGGCTGTGCTTATCGCTGGTCTGCTCGAACCACTGGTGTTCCAGCTTCGCAATCATCCGAACCAGATTGTGTACTTCAATCAGTTCGTCGGCGGGCCCAGGGGCGCGTTCGGCAGGTTCGAGTTGGATTATTGGGGTAACAGCCTGCTGCAGGCAGTCGAATGGACAGCGAGCGCGGCCCGGCATTCATCGAGGGTCCTCAACATCTCGGCCGGTACACCGGATAATGTCGTCAAGCTCGACGCGCACCGCTACTCCGCCGCGGTGCGTTTTGTAAACCGGGATGAAACCCCGGATCATCTGCGTATTCAGCTGCTGCGCCATAGTCCAGAACAACTCGCGGCGCTGATTCGGCA
>DASXQN010000176.1:0-4255 GCA_036507155.1 Anaerolineales bacterium | reverse complement strand
CCAGGTTTGACCGTCTCGGAAGAGAAGCGCGTCTACGATAACATCCTCGGCGCGATCGGCAAGACGCCGCTGGTGCAACTTGGCCGCATCGCCCGCGACCTGCCGGTTCCCCTCTATGCAAAACTGGAACACCTGAATCCTGGAGGCTCGGTCAAAGATCGGGTCGGATTATTCATTATCGAGCAAGCGGAGGCCCGCGGCGAGCTCGAGCCGGGCGGGACGGTCGTGGAGGCAACGTCTGGAAACACAGGCGTAGGGCTGGCGATCGCCGCGGCGTTGAAGGGGTACAAGACGATCTTCGTCATGCCGGACAAGATGTCCAATGAGAAGATCCAACTGCTGCGATCGTATGGGGCGAAGGTCGTCATCACACCTACCGCAGTCGGTCCTCAAGACCCGCGCTCTTATTACGAGGTGGCGAAGCGCTACGCGCGTGAAACTCCCCATGCCATCCTCGCTAATCAATATCACAACCCCGACAATCCGAAAACGCACGAGATGCAGACCGGGCCCGAGCTCTGGGACCAGACCGACGGCCGCGTGACCGACGTGATCATCGGCATGGGCACCGGTGGGACGATCACCGGCGTCGGCCGTTACTTGAAGTCCAAGAATCCGAAAATCCAAATTGTAGGGGTGGACATCGAGGGTTCGATCCTCCTGGAAATCTGGAAAAACCGCGGCCGCGTGCCGGAGGGTGCCTACCCAAAGACTTACAAAGTGGAGGGTATCGGCGAAGATTTCTTGCCATCGACCACCGATATGTCGGTCGTGGACGAGATCGTGCGCGTGAATGACCGCGAGTCGTTCCTGTGGGCGCGACAACTGGTGCGTCTGGAGGGAATATTTGCGGGCGGTTCTTCGGGATCGGCCCTGGCGGGCGCCGTGAAGTACGCGCGCAACCTTCCGGCGGAGCGGCTTCCGGTCGTGCTCTTTCCGGATGCGGGCTCGCGCTATCTCTCGAAGTTCTACGACAACAAGTGGATGCGCGAGAACGGCTTCCTCGAGCTGGAATTTGGAGAGGTGGCGCTTGGAGATCTGCTCTTTTCGAAACAGAACAAGCAGCTGTTCACGGCCGCACTCGGCGATCCGATGCGGATGGTGATGGCCACCATGCGCCAGAACGCGATCTCGCAAATGCCCGTCACGAACGCGGACGGCACCCTGGCGGGCCTGCTCGACGAGGTCGACCTGCTCAATCATCTGCTCGAAGATCACCAGCACAGCCAGGACGAGCCGATCGACCCCCTGGTTCAGAGGGCGCAGGCGGTGTTTCCGCCGGAGACCACACTGGACGAAGCCATGCCCTCACTGACAGCGGGCTTCGCGCTGATCGTGACGGATGGCGGCCGCCCGATAGGCATCCTGACCAAGATCGATGTGCTGGATTACGTTGCCGGCAAGATCTAGTTCACGGCCTAGCGGACATCGGCTGGAATACATGGCTGGTTGAGTCGGGCGGCCACCTTGTCAATCTGTCGGCGGTTGGCGCGATCCCATCCGCTTTCGGCTGACGGCCGCGTTAAGGATCCAAGAAAGGGCCCTGAGGCTTGGCTGCCTAAAGGGCTTTTTTTGATTAAGGATAAGATCCTCTTGGTATAGAACAAATTTTCTGCTACAATTGAAGCAGGTCGGTGCGCGCCGATCAAACTTATCGCACGGAGGCTCAAATGGATTTCAGCAGCATCAATTGGTTGGCCGTCGTCGCCGGCGTCCTCGCCAGCATGATTATCGGCAGCATCTGGTTTGGCCCGAAGGGTTTTTATCCCGCTTGGTGGAAGGCCATCGGCAAGACGGATAAGGATGCCCCCGGCGATCAGAGCACGGGCGGAATGGTTTCCACGTGGGGTCTGGTTGTACTGGCATCCTTCATACAGGCCGTGTTCATGAACCTGATGGTTAACGCGATCGGGAGCGTGTCTGGTGGCGTTACGCTGGCTTCGGGTGCCATGGCCGGCTTCCTCCTCTGGCTCGGCTTCGTTGCACCATCGAGCCTTACCAACAAGTTGTTCGCTGACCAGCGGAAGGCCTGGCTCTACGAAGTAGGCAATCACCTTGTGACTTACGTGGTCATGGGTGCGATCATGGGCGCATGGCGGTAATAGAGCTCGCACAGTAAAATAGGACCCTGATGGTACCGGACCATCAGGGTCTTTGATTTCGTGTGGAGTTTCCTATGACATACAACGAAGACGAAGCAAACGAGTGGGCCAGGTCCATGGACATGGCGATTTACTACGTCTACCTGCTGAAGAAAGGCCCCGCCTGGACCCCCGACTCCACCCCGCAGATCGAAGCCCTGCAGGAAGCTCACCTCGCGAATTTTCGCAGGCTGCACGACATGGGTAAACTCGCGATCAACGGACCGCTGGTGGATTCCCTCATGGAAGGCGGTGAGATCCGCGGTATCGGCGCACTCAAAGCCGGATCGCTGGCTGAGGCGCAAGAGCTCGTCAGGACCGACCCGATGGTGCAAGCCGGCAGGTTAGTATTCGAAATCCATGCATGGATGGTGGCGAAGGGTGTTCTTGCGTGAGGCCCAAGTTGTCGATCCGTCCGTATCGCAAGAGTGACTTCGACGCGGTAACGATCCTGTGGCGGATCGCGCGCGAAAAGTCACTTCCCGACTTCCAGCGCGCCAAAGGCTATTTCTTCGTCGAAGACCTGGATTACTTTCGAAATCATATCGTACCGAAAAGCAAACTGTGGGTGGCAATGCTGGGCGCGCAGCGTGTCGGCTACATGGCGATGCAAAACGACTTTGTCGATCAACTCTACATTCACCCGGATTACTGGCGGCAAGGCATCGGCGCGGCTTTGCTGAGCCATGCGAAGAATTTGTCACCTGAACATGTTTGGCTCTTTACCCTGCAGGTGAACATGCAAGCGCGCAAGTTTTACGAGAAGCACGGATTCGTCGCCGAGAGACTCGGCGTCAGTCCGCCGCCGGAATCCGAGCCGGATGTAGAGTATCATTGGCGGCCAGGCAAATCATGACCGCTGAGCGTGGATTGATTCCACGCTAATGCGAAGGTTGCATTGCGGTTCCGGATCCCCATATGCGCCCAACCTATCTCGAAGTAAACCTGTCGCAGCTCCGCCAAAATCTAGCGAACATTCGCGCACACGTTGCGCCTTCGAGCGTGATGGTCATGGTCAAGGCCAACGCGTACGGCCACGGCGTCGACGGTGTCGCGCCGTATATCGAGCCGTACACGGACTGCTTCGGAGTAGCGCTGGTCGAGGAGGCGATCGCGCTGCGGGCGCTTGGAATCAAGAAGCCCATCCTCGTCGCCGGAGGCACGCTTCCGGAACAGCTGAATCTTTTTCTTGAGTACGATCTGACGTTGACCGCCTCATCGTCGGACCTGCTGGCGGCAGCTGAACGAGTCGCGTCATCCGCGCAAAAACGACTCAAGGTCCATCTAAAGCTCGATACCGGCATGGAGCGGGTGGGCGTGCGTGAGTATGATGCCGAGGACTTCCTGAGGAATTCACTTGCGTGTAACCACCTAGACATCGAAGGCATCTATACACACCTCGCGAACTCTGAGATTGCCGATCAGCGTTTCTCTCGAATGCAATTGGAGCGTTTTCATCACGCTCTGCGTTTCTACGAGAAGACCGGAGCGCCGCCGCCGAGGTTTCGCCACGTCGCAAATTCCGGAGGCATCCTTCAGCTTCGCGAGGCGCACATGGACATGGTCCGGCCCGGAGTGCTTTTCTATGGGGTGTATCCCGGCGCAGAGAGCGCAAGAAATGTCGCGGTGAAGCCGGCCCTCACCTGGCGATCCCGCGTGGCGTACACGAAAATCACGCGGCCCGGGCGGCCGGTCAGTTACGGGTCGCTGTGGCAGGCCGATCGTCCGAGCCGCATCGTTACCATCCCGTGCGGCTATGCCGACGGGTACTTTCGTCGGATGACGAACCAGGCGCGCGTCATCGTCAATGGCAAGTCGTATCCGCAGGTCGGGCGGATCTGCATGGACCAATTCATGGTGGATCTCGGCGAAGCTGTCGCGGAGCTGGGCGATCCGGTCGTCCTGCTCGGCGAGAGCATCACCGCGGAAGACCTGGCGGCCTGGTCCGGAACGAATGAGTATGAAGTGTTGACCAACATCAGCGCGCGCGTGCCGCGCGTCTTTCTCAACAGCACGATGCCCGAGTGAGGAGATCGATTGATACAGAAACTTCGCGGTTATCTGGGGTTGGTCTTGACGGCCGGTGCGGTGGTAGCGCTGGACCAATGGACCAA
>DASXQN010000175.1:0-2847 GCA_036507155.1 Anaerolineales bacterium | reverse complement strand
GCGCCCCTTGCAGCTGTATCTGATCGACATCGATTCTCCGGTGCTGGCGTTGGTCATCGCCGGCGCAAACCTCGGCGCCTGGCGGAACAGGTAGTCTCGTTGAATAGAAACTGCGGACGCATGCGTCCGCAGTTTTCTTATTTGATCGGCGTCCGAAATCGATTTATCCAATGGCTGCTTTCAGCCTGCGCGCCAGCTTTCCGAAGTGCGCGGTGTAGCGGATATCTTCTTTCCTCGGGCGCGGCAGGTCCACTTTCAGGTCGAGCTCGATCGTGCCGGGTCGCTGCGTGAGGACCAGCACGCGGTCCGCCAGGAAGAGCGCTTCGCCGATCGAGTGCGTGACCATCACCACCGTCTTACGGCGCGCCAGCCAGATGCGCGAGAGCTCGGTCCACATGCGCTCGCGGGTCAGCGCGTCCAGCGAGCCGAACGGTTCATCCAGCAGAAGCAGATCAGGGTCGTGGATCAAGGCGCGGGCGATCGCCACGCGCTGCGCCATGCCGCCCGAGAGCTCGCGCGGCCAGCTGTTCTCAAAGCCCTGCAGTCCCACCAGGTCAATCATCTGATGGGCCTGCACGCCCGGGTCGGGCGAACCTTGCAGCTCCAGCGGGAGCATGATGTTTCGAAGCACCGTCCGCCATGGCATCAGGTTGGCTTGTTGAAAGACCATGCCGATGCGCGGCTGACGTCCGCCTTTGAACGTCAGCGAGCCGGCCGTGGGGGCGAGCAAGCCGGCCAGCAGGCGCAGCAGCGTGCTTTTCCCCGAGCCGGAGGGTCCGATCACGGCGACGAACTCGCGCGGCTTTATCTCGAACGAAACGCGCTCGAGGGCGCGCAGGCCGGTCTGCGCGTCAGCGTAGGTGACGCTCAGGTCTCGGGCGACCAGGATCCGGGCGGGGGTTGAGGCGGGCATGACTAAATTGACGATTTACGATTGTTGATTGATGATTGATCGCCGATTTTCTCATTTGCTGATTTGCTCATTTGCTCATTTGCTTATTTGCTGATTTGCCACCTTGGCTACGGCACAAATTCGTTCGTGAAGGCCTTGTCCAGATCCAATGGTTCGGTCAATAAACCCATCTTGAGTAACGTGTCCTGCATGTTCTCCCAGGCTTGCGGGTCGGAGTAACCGGGTCGGTCGGTCTGCCATTGGCCGATCGAGCGCTGCAGCACTTCCTTTTGAACCGCATCGTCGGCGCTCAAGTTTTCAACATATTTTTGGCTGATGCGATACGCCTCGTCCGGGTCGGCCATCGTATCGGCCAGCCCCTTCAGGAATGCCCCGACAAATTTTCGCACCAGCTCCGGATCCTCCGCGATGGTGAGCTCATTCGTAAGCAATCCGTTCGAGGCCAGCTGCACGTAATCCGAAACGCGCAGCTCATTCAGCTCGTAGCCCTGCGCCTTCAACTGCACCGGCTCGTTGGCTGCATACACGGAGACGGCCTGTTCCTGATCGGCCGCCAGCGCTTCCACTTGATTGAAGCCGATCGAATCGAGCGTGACATCCTGCTCGCTCAAGCCGGCCGAATACAACAGCGCATCCAGGCCGATGTAATTCGCGCCGAACAACCCGGGCACGCCGATCTTCTTGCCCTTCAAATCGGCGGGCGTGCGAATACCCTGCTCCGCCTTCGAGACGACGGCCACCGGATATTGCTGATACCACGCGGCCACATACACGACCGCCAGACCCTGGGCGCGCGCCAGCAGGACCTGTTCGCCCGAGACGACCGCGAACGGCAGCTCGCCCGCGCCGACCAGCGCAACGCCGTCCGTCTCGAACGAATAGTCGAATTCGATCTCGATCCCTGCGTCTTTGAAGTATCCCTTTTCGACGGCCACGTACAGCGGCGCGAACTGGACGTTCGGGATGTAGCCCATCGGCAGGCGGACCTGCGCGATTCCCCCCGCGTCGCCCCCGGACGGAGGCCTGCCGCAAGCCGAAAGGCCGAGCATCAAGAGCAATGTAAGCAAAACCATCTTTTTGATCATACTAACTCCTTTGAATTCAGAACGTTTCAACGTTTTAACGTTCAAACGTTTCTTGCCAGATAAGCAACCTTCGCTCGATCCAAGCAACGATACCGTACAGTGAGAGCGCCAGGGCGATCAACGCAAAGATCGCGACGAAGACCAGCGCGGTATCGTACTGGCCGCGGCCGAGGTTGATGAGGAAACCGAGCCCGCGGTCCGCGCCCACCAGCTCGCCCACCACCGCGCCGATCACGGAGAGCGTCGCGCCGATGCGCAGTCCGCCCAGGAAGACCGGGAGCGCGGCCGGAACTTCCAGCTTGCGCAGAATCTGTGCGCGCGTGGCATGCAGCGAGCGCATCAGGTCGTGCAGGGCAAGCGGCACGGCCCGCACGCCCACGACCGTGTTGATCAGCACGGGGAAGAAGACGATCAACGCGCAGATCAAGATCTTCGAAAACATCCCAGGCCCGAACCAGATCACGAGCAGCGGCGCGATCGCCACCAGCGGCACCGCCTGGCTCGCCACCAGATACGGTGACAGGGCGTGTTCGAGGGCGTGCGACCGGGCGATCAGGTAGCCGAGGACCGTCGCGACCGTCACGCCCGCCAACAGACCCAGCAGGATTTCCAGCAACGTCGTCGCAGTGTGCAACACGAGGCTGCCATCCGCGAGGGCGCGCAGGAGGCGCGACCATACGTCCGCCGGCGAGGGCAGGATGAACGATGGCAGTCTGCCGAAACGGGCGATCGCCCACCAGACGAGCAGGCCGGCGAATAAGGAGGCCAGTCCCAGCCAGGGAGGCGTGCGGTGAGAAGAGGATCGTTGAGTCATAATTGTTCTCCCTCACCCCTTCCCTCTCCCGCTGG
>DASXQN010000174.1:0-5615 GCA_036507155.1 Anaerolineales bacterium | reverse complement strand
CGCCTGATTTGTCCGGTGCGCCCCCACCGAGGCCCGTGTTTTTGTAGGCCGCCGCGAAGCCCCAGGCGCGGACGAGCTGTGCCTCATTCGCTGAATTTGGACCGCGAAGAGAGGAAGACCGCGAAGAACTGATTCTTTTTTCTCTGGCTTTGCCCAATGAAACCTTCGCGCCTTCTCGGTGAACGTCTGAATCTGAATCGGAGACAATCACCGGCTTGAACGGATCCGGGTTGTGTTTGCGCATTTCCGCGTCGACCTTTTCGATGCATTCCATCAAGCCGACCGACTCGCGCAAAAGCTGTCCGGTGTTCGTGAGGCTGCCGACCTGCAACGCGTTCATGCGGCGCAGCTCGACCGGATCGAGATCAAGTTTTTCAGCCAGCATGTCCATCATCGACTCGACCGCGAAGGCGGACTGTGTGACGCCGAAACCGCGGAACGCGCCGGCCGGCGGGTTGTTGGTGTACATGGCGTAACAATCTGCCTGCACGTGCGGCACGTCGTACGGTCCGGCCGAATGCGTCGTGGCGCGGGTCATCACTTTTTCGCCCAGCGACGCATACGCGCCCGTGTCGCCGTACAGCTCCGATTCCGCCGCGACCAGCCGGCCATCTCTCTTAGCCCCGATTTTGACGCGAATCTGGGTCGCATGTCTTTTAGGATGCACGAGCAAACTTTCGTGCCGGTCGAACAGCAGCTTCACCGGCCGCTTGGTCACGTCGGCCAGCATGGCCGCGTGGATCTGTCCGGCGATATCCTCCTTGCCGCCGAATCCGCCACCCATCAACTGCCCGACGACACGGATGCGCTCCTCCGGCCAGCCCATGACGCGCGCGATCTGCGTGCGATCCTGGTATGGGATCTGCGAGCCGACATAAATTTCCATGCGTCCGTCCGGCAATGGCACAGCGATGCTGCATTCAGGCTCGAGGAATGCGTGCTCATAGATCGGCGTGTGGAACGTGTGCTCGAGGATCACATCCGCCGCGGCGAAGCCCGCCCGCATGTCACCCTTGCGCACCTTGATGTGCTTGAGCAGATTTCCGGTTTGGTGGATCTGCTGGACGTCATCCCGCCGCGCCTGGACCGGATCGGAGATCACAGGCTGGAGGTCGAACTCCGCCTCGATCAGCGCCGACGCCTGGTCCGCGATCTGCTGGGTTTCCGCGGCGACGACCGCGATCGCGTCCCCCACGTAGCGGACGCGTTCCCCGATCCCGACCAGCGCGGGCCAATCGAAGACAACCAATCCGTGATTGTGCTCACCCGGAATATCTTCGGCGGTCAGGACCGCGGCCACGCCCGGCAGCGCTTTCGCTATTGAAACGTCCAGCTTCGTAAGGAACGCATGCGGCACGCGCGCGCGCCGGACCGTGCCATACAACATGCCATCGAATTGCAGGTCATCGGTGTAGATGGCCTGCCCATTGACCTTCTCCACGCCGTCCGGGCGCGCGTGCGTATGGCCGACCACGACGTGTTCGTGCACCGAATCCGGAATGTGTGGCGGTGGGACAGGTTCGCCGGTGCGCATTGCGTGCGCGGCGGCCAGGATCGAATTCTCGATCGCCGGATAACCCGCGCAGCGGCAGAGCGTGTCCTTCAGCGCAAAGCGCACCTCATCGCGCGTGGGGTCTGGATTGCGCTGCAGCAACGCGTACGCCGTCATGATCTGCCCGGGGATGCAGAATCCGCATTGCACCGCGCCGTGCTCGACGAAGGCTTGCTGGAGTGGGTGTAATATCGCGCTGCCGTCTCGCACCGGCGCGGCCGCCGGTACGGCGGCACGAACGGTGAGCGGAGCCGCAGGCGGAGGCGAGACGTGACTTGCAGCTTGCGCTTCGACTGCGCTCGTTTCACTCGCTCCGCTCTGCGCGATAGCGGCGAGCCCCTCGATCGTCACGATCGTCTTCCCCGCAGCGCGCTCGGCCGGATACATGCACGAGAGGATGGGTTCGCCGTCCACGAGGACCGTGCAGGTGCCACACTCAGACTCCTCGCAGGCGATCTTCGTACCCGTCAAACGCAGGCGCTCGCGCAACAGATCAGACAACATCTCGCCGGGGATCGGAGGCAGAGCACGTACGTGTCCGTTAATGGTAAGTTCTAGTTTAGTGTTCATCTTTTCACCAGGCTTGTCTGGATCGCTAATTGACAATTCTTACGGCCCGAGACGATATCCGATACTCCATGATCAGACCAGCAAGAAGCAAGAGCATTCCGACCACTGTGGCAATCATCTGAGCGACAGCATAAACGGGAATCGGGCCGAGTGCCCAAAGCTGCAACGGGAAGAGGATGCCGAAATCAAATAAGACCGAGTACAGGATGGCGAACAACAGCGCTAGAAAGCCGAGCTTTCTTCCCTCCACAACCAGGATGACTGCGATCCAGGTAACTACAAATCCCAGAACCGGTAGAAGGCTGATCACGATTCGGCTCCAAAACACAACGCTACGCGGTATCGGACTGTCGAATGATCTGGACCCACCGGAAAAGGCATCCAGTACATGATAAAGCAAGAAGATCGTTACGGCGAATCCAAGTGGCAAAAGAGCACGCAACACCTTTTTGCGCAATACCTTATCGGAATTAATATAAGCCGATAACCATGTGCAGAGAGATAGCAGCAGGAAGATCATCGTCGCAGCGAGAAATGCTTCGATATGTTCTGCGAATAAGACTTGTGATGCCTCAGTAAAATTCGCCGCCTGATAGGGAATCGGTACGGCCGATCCCACTGCGTACCTCTCCCATTTTCCAGCCGGTGTTCGAACAAGCACACCCTGGTTGCCCAAGGCAACTACAACAAAGTGTTCTGCATTCGTTTCGATGATTCCGAGGTCAATCGGCGCAGTGTCAAGCGCCACGCCCTGGAGCCTTTGCGGACTTCTCTCCATGTAGGTTTTGCGACCAACGGGAAGGCGCCAGTCGGATTTCCAGGTATTGCCGCCGTCCTTGGAAACTTCAACCTCATCCGCGCCAGTCATTCGATAGCAAGTCGCTGAATTAGTGGATAGGCAAGCAGAGAATTCCTTCTCCTGAATTTCGTCGATCGAGCGTTTGATCGCGGCGGGAGGAGCTGCAAGTTCGCTCCAAGTTTGCCCATGGTCCCGGCTGACAAAATAAGCCCACTCGGTGCCTACGCCGCAGTCGCCGTAGCCGCCACAATGCTGAACCGCTCGAGCATAGACAGCGTTCTCTGCTATTCCGACTTTTTCCACCGAGAGGTAAGGAACCGGTGGCGGTGGGCTGCATGCAGCGAGAAATGAAAAAATTATCCCAAGAAACACTGAGAAGAGAAGGCGCGAGGCTGCGGTTTTCACAACTTAGACGCTCGTTCCCATGCGGCTTCGAGCGTGTCCTTGAACAACGCCTCCACCAGATGCCGGCGATAATCTGCGCTGGCGCGGCGGGCGCTCGATCGGAATTGGGTTTCTGCGAGGAGCGCTTCGACCGCGCGCTCGTATGCTGCCGGCGTGAATGCTTGTCCGCGCAGCGCCTTTTCGGCGGAGGCGGCGCGGAATGGAATCCCCGCGCCCGGACCGACTGCAATACGGATATCCCGGATCGTGTCGCCTTCGAGCTTCAGCCACATCGCCACATTAATGATCGGCAGCGCCACGCCCTGCGGGCGCATGATCCGCTGGAAGCAGGAGGCCTGCCCCGCTGTGATGAGGTGCGCGTAAAATCCAACCAGCAACTCTTCGCCGTGCTTTACGGCAGATTTGCCTGGACCGAGAAACAGATCTTTGAAAGGGACACGACGGCTATTAATAGATATCCCAGCCGGGCTCTCGCCGCCGCCCGCTCGCTTCGCTCGGGATGCCCCGCGAAGGACGGCGGCTGAAGCAAACGGGCCGGCGATCTCAGCTTCGACGTCCAACGCCAGTAGCGCGATCGTGCCATCCGCGGCGGGCAGCGCGTGCGCGACATTTCCGCCGAGCGTCGCAACGTTGCGCACCTGAGGCCCGCCGATCAGGTTGCAGGCCTCGACCAAGGCTTGGGCGTGCTGCCGGGCCAGAGGGTCGAGTACGATGCGGTTGACCGGCACGCCGGCGCCGATGAAGAATTCGTCCTGTCGAATTTCGAGACGCAGCAGTTCGTCCACGTCTGAAAGATCGAGGAGTGTCTGGACCGGCGCGTGGCGTCCCTGTTCGAGGTCCACCAGCAGGTCGGTGCCGCCCGCGATCGGTGCGACCGGCGCGGGCGCGGACGACAACGCAATCATCGCTTCAGCCAGGGTTTTGGGCCGGAGATAATTCTGCCAGAGGGTCATCTTCAAAAACGAAACACGAAGGGCACGAAGGACACAAAGGTGAAGCGCAAGGAAATCCCGTCGTGACCTTTGTGTCCTTTGTGTTTGGTCAATTATCTTCCGCGCTCGCCGCGGACGTACGGCTCGCCCAACGCCGCAGGCGCACCGATGCGCTTACGCGTGGCTTCGCGCGAGCCGATCACCAACACGATGATCGTGAATGCGTATGGGAGCATTTGCAAGAAGAAGCCCCAATACGGATTGTAGTAAAAAGGATTGTCCATGCCGAACAAAACCAGCGGCCCTTGAATGTCGAGGATTAACCGGCGCAGCGCACCGAACGCATACGAACCGATGGCAGCGCGCCAGGGATCCCATTGCGCGAAGATCACCAGACCGACCGCGATCCAGCCCTGCCCACCGGTCGTCAGCTCGCTAAACCAACCAGGGGAAATCGCCAGGCTGATGGTCGCGCCGCCCAGGCCTGCCAGCATCCCGCCGACGAAAACATACAGATAGCGCAAGCGATAGATGTTGATACCCAGCGCGTCGGCCGCGGCAGGATACTCACCCACCGCGCGCAGATGCATGCCGGGACGCGTCCGGTTGATGTAAAACCACCCCAGCGGCACCAGAAGATATCCGACATACACTAAAATGCTTTGATTTTCGAAGAAGACCGGACCTACAAATGGAATTTGCGCCAAGAGCGGGATGGAGAAGGATGGCAGAAGGGACACCGTGCCCGCCTTGCTCAGCCCCTCGCCCAGGACCAGGCTGATGCCGGTTCCAAGGAACGTCAGCGCCAGGCCGCTCACGACCTGGTCCGCTTGGAGCGTGACGGTGATGAAGGCATGGACCTGGCTGAGCATACCCGCTACGAGCATCGCGACCAATACGGCCAACCACGGATTGCCGGTAGCGATGGCGACGCTGAAGGCGCTCATCGCGCCGATCAGCATCATCCCTTCCACACCGAGATTGAGCACGCCGGAACGCTCGGCGAAGATCTCGCCGAGCGTGGCGAACAACAGCACGGTGCCGCTGGCGACGCCGGCTTGAAGGATGACAACGGGATCCATGTTTAGGCCGCTTCCACGCGCGCGAACGACACGCGATAACGCAGCAGATAATCGCTGGCGATCAGGCAGACGAGGATAATTCCCTGGATCATCTTCGGCACGCCTGATGGCTGGATCTCGCGCCCGGCCAGCAGCAGCGCGCCGAACAGGATCGAGACCACGATGATGATCAGCGGGTGCAATTTGGCGAGCCAGGCCACGATGATGCCTGTAAAGCCATAGCCGGCCGCGATCGGCGAGGTCTGCAGGCGATGGACGACGCCGGTCACTTCGGA
>DASXQN010000173.1:0-12472 GCA_036507155.1 Anaerolineales bacterium | reverse complement strand
TACCTGCACGGCGCGGCCGAGTTGACCTTTGCCGCCGTCGATGATGATCAGGTCAGGCAGCAGCGAGAAGGAGGCATCCGGCTTGGACCCGGGCTGGGGCGCCGCTTCCTGGGCGGATTGCCACCTTCGGAAGCGCCGCGTCAACATTTCCTCCATCGACGCGAAGTCATCCGGGGCGCCGACCACGCTCTCGATGTTGAACTTCCGGTACAGCTTCTTGTCAGAAACGCCCTGCGTGAACACCACCATGGCGCCCACGATGGCGGTGCCCTGTGTGTTCGAAACGTCATAGCATTCGATCCGATTGGGTGGCGCGGGCAGGTTGAACGCAGACTGCAGCTCGGCCAAAGCCTGTTCCTGCTTGTGCGTGTCGGCTTGCCATTGCGCTCGCAGCGCCTGGAGTGTCTCGGTGGCGTTCTCGGCGGCCATCTTCACGAGTTCCTGCGGCTGCCCTTCGCGAGGGACGAAGAACTCGACCTTTTCGCCTCCGCGCTTCGAGCGCAGCCACTGCGCGATGATCATGGCTTCATCGATCTCCTGTGGCAGCATGACCTGCTCCGGAATGCTGGCCGCATCCTTGTAGAACTGCTTGACGAACTCAGCCATCACCTCTTTGTCCGCGGTATCGGCGGCGCCTTCCAGGATGAAATACTCGCGGCCGATAAGCTTGCCGCCGCGGATGAAGAATATCTGTACGCAGGCCTCGCCGTCCGACCGCGCCATGGCCAGCACGTCCGAATCCCGGTAATCGCTCGCGAAAACCACCTTTTGGCGCTCGATAATGGATTGGATGGAGTGGATCTGGTCCCGCAGCGCACCGGCTTTCTCGAAGCGCATCTCCTCTGAAGCTTTGGCCATCTCGGCCTGCATGCGCTCGAGGATGCCTTCGCTTCGACCGCTCAGGAAATCCATCAGGTCGGAGATCATCTGTCGGTAGCCGGCCTGGTTGATCGCGCCGATGCAGGGCGCGGTGCACAGCTTGATGTCATAGTACAGACATGCCCGATTGTCCATGCCAGTGATGTCGCGGTCGCAGGTCAGGTACGGGAAGATCCGCCGCAAGACGTCCAGCGTCTGGTAGACCGCCCAGGCCGACGTGTACGGGCCGAAATAGCGGGAGCCGTCCTCCTGCATCTGGCGCGTGACCGTCACCTTGGGGAACGGATCCGCCCAGTGGATCTTGATGTAAGGGTAGCGCTTGTCGTCCTTGAGCCGGACGTTGTATTTCGGGCGGTGCTTCTTGATCAGGTTCATCTCGAGGATCAGCGCCTCGAGCTCGGAACCGACAAGGATCCACTCGATATCCACGATCTCCTTCACCAGCCGGCGCGTTTTGGCGTCGTGGCCGGTGTCCGCGTGGAAGTACGAGCGGACGCGATTCCTCAGGCTGATCGCCTTGCCGACGTAGATGATCGTGCCGCCGGCATCCTTCATAAGGTAGCAGCCGGATTTTGTGGGGAGCGTCGCGAGGATGCCCAGTATTTTTTCAGAAATTTCCATCGTCGCCAATTTTACTTCGTCCTGTCGAAAAATTCACAGGTTGCATCGCCGAGGCGAGGGACCCGCATGAGCTGACCGTGCTTGACTTTTGTCGGATTGTCCTTACAATAGGTTGAAACCAAGCTTGGAGGAGCATGCAATGACCGATCAATCGAACTTGCCGGTGATGGCCGGCGCGGCTGAGCCGTTCTATCAGACCTGGATGAAGGCCCTGACGCGCCCGAGCGAGCAGACGTTTGCCGCGATGGCGGCTTCGCCCAACGCCAAGGCCAGTACAGCGTATCTATGGTACTTTCTAGCAGCCCTGGTCAGCTTCTTTCTTACCAGTCTTGTGCAGGGCGCACTCATGCGCCAGATGATTCAAGATCTTGGCGACAGTGGCCAATTTGATAGCGGCGGGGTGGGTGGCGGCCTGATCGGTGTGGTCTGCGGTGCGCCCATCGGCGCGGCGATCTCGACGCTGTTCTTCGGGATTATCGTGGCGGTTGTGCAGTGGATCGCCAAGATGTTCGGTGGCAAAGGCACGGCGGATCAGCTCGCCTACACATTGGCCGCCATCCTGGCCCCATACAGCATCGTGGCCGGCCTGCTCGCCCTGCTCGGCGCAATTCCCACCGTCGGGTTCTGCTTTGGCTTGGTCAGCCTTGGATTCCTCGCCTATGTGATCGTCCTGGAAGTGATGGCCGTGAAGGGTGTCAATCAGTTCGGCTGGGGCGAGGCGATCGGTTCGCTGTTCATCCCCATCCTGGCGGTCGCGCTGCTTTGTGCGTGCCTCGTTGGCGCCGTCTTCATGTTGGCAGGGCCTGCGATCGGCGATGTCTTCAGTCAGATCAATCAGAGCCTGCAGAACGCCCCCTGATCGTGCGACTCTTTCGTGTTCACTCGAACCTCCCGCGCGAGCGGGAGGTTTTTTATGGATCAGAAGAGGAGACGACCATATCGGCCATGTAGAACGCATGTTGATAGGCGGTGACCGCGCCGCCTTCGCCGGGGATCGGGTCTATCTTCTCGTCGCCGTTCAAATCGGTGCCCAGCAGGATCTCATCCGCCAGCGCGACCGTCCGCCGGATCAACGGTTCCACCTCTGAATCGAATGGGGCCGCGGCGATCTGCTTCAGCAGCTCGCGCAGTTGGGGAGCCCACTCTTCGAGATTTTGCGCGGCGATCTTGACGTGTTCGCCATGGATCTTCATATTCTCGGTGGCGTCGGCAGCCGTGACCGCGTAATCAGCATGCGAGTATGTGCCCTGAAGATACCCGACGTTGTCGCCGTTCAGCAGGAAGCCGAATCCGTCCCCGAAGTCGGCAATTTGCCCATCGCCGTCCCAGTCCTTGTAGTCCGGGCTCTGGCTGCCGACCAATATATTCAACATGCCCTCAGCAGTGCTGCGGGTGTTCGCTTCGGAGCCGGCTTCATACGCTGCCAGCAGATTCTGTGCCGCCTCGTCCAGGGTTGTCGCGTCTGCGAGCAATCCATTTACCAGGCCGATCTTACCCGGCGTCGCGCCGAACGAAACCAACAGATGGCGGACGTGCTTTAATCCTTCCGGGGGAAGCTCCGCGGCATACGCGACGGTCGTCGAGGGATTGGGGCTTGGGTCAGGATCGGTCTCCACGGTGATCTCGAACTTGTTGTAACGCTCGAGCAGATTACGTCCCTGCGGATCCACGAAGGTAAGCGAGCCTTCTCCGTTCGCATCCACCTTGAGGACGCCCAGGCTCCGTCGCTGTTCGCCGTCGTCCTCGATCAACCAGACCTCGTATTGCTGGCCGGCCCCGGGCTGGAGCATCGCTCGCGCGGTAGTCTTGACCTGGTCAAGGGTCGCGGCGCCGTCCTGAAAGCGCAACAGGCCGAGGACCGGATTCGAGGGAGCAGCGTAGCCCGTCTGCGTGGGAACCGCGTGATCCACGTCGTGTGACGCCGCCTCGGTCCCGGTTGGCGCGTTCGCTGCGGGCGCAGTTGGTTTGAAGATAATGAAGGCCGCCAGCACCAGCACGGCGGTTCCGATCAGATAAGGAAGCCGAATCCTGGATTCTTTCGTCGGCACGGATGTTATCTTCTTCGTATTCGTGAACTGGAAATCCACCGGCATGTTCGTGGACGATTCGGTGCGCTCCATCAGCGCTTCCTGGAATGCATTCGCAAATTCCACGGGAGTCTGGTAGCGGTCTTCCGGCCTCTTCGCGAGGGCGCGATCGATCACGGCTTGCAGCCCCGGATCCAGCCCGGGGATCGGCGCCGGCGTCTCGTTAATATGCTTGAGCAGGACACCCATGGTGGTATCGGCATCGAACGGCACGCGGCCGGACAGCAGCTCATATAGTACGATTCCGAGGGAGTAGATGTCGGTGCGCTCGTCGGTCTGGGCGCCGCGCGATTGCTCCGGGCTCATGTAAGCCGGCGTGCCGGCAATCTGGCCGGTGGCCGTGTTGGAGGCGGAGTTCAGATAGCGGACCAGGCCGAAGTCCGTCAAGACCGGCTGCACGTCGGACGGGAGCGGCTTTTCGATCTCAACAGGGCTGCTGCGTGACGTCAGCAGGATGTTTCCGGGCTTGACGTCCCGATGAATGACGCCGGTTTCATGAGCATATTGAAGCGCGCCGGCCAGCGCGCTGAGGATGCGATTGACGACGGGCAGCTCCAACTGCTGATTTTTCAAGTGGAGCGACCGAAGATACGTGGAGAGGGAGACGCCCGGCACGAACTCCATCACCAGGTACGGCTGCCCGTTGACGGTGTCGAAGTCGAATACCTGCACAATGTTGGGGTGGCGCAGCATGGCCACCACCCGGGCCTCGCGTTGAAAGCGATCCAGAAGATCGGGATCGTCCTGATACTGGTTGCGCAGGAGTTTTACGGCCACCGGACGCTGCAGCGAGGTGTGCATGCCGAGATAGACCTCGGCCATTCCGCCGCGCGCGAGCAGCAGGTCAATGCGGACTTTGCCTAATGTTCTCCCGATCCAATCCGGCATTGCACGATTATACCCCTGTCATTCCTCCCGCCCCGCGGCTCTAAAGTGTGGTTAAGCTGAGGTCGCGCGGATCGGCCCATCGTACGACGGAAAGCCTTATAATTTTCGCAGGAGATTTGAAGATGGAACCCCTTGAAGTACGCATCGGCCCTTTGCTGCGCGCACGCAATCTAAAGCTCGCGGTGGCCGAATCATGCACGGGCGGCCTGGTTGCCAGCCGCATCACCGATGTTTCCGGTTCTTCGGACTACCTGCTGGGCGGCGTTGTAGCCTATGCCTATGATGCGAAGGTCGGAATCCTGGGCGTGACGTGGGAAACTTTGCAGGCACACGGTGCGGTCAGCGCCGAGACCGTCCTGGAAATGGCCCGCGGCGCGCGCCGCATCTTTCCTGCGGACGTGGCCGTCGCGATCAGCGGCGTGGCAGGGCCGGGCGGCGGCTCGGCGGATAAACCGGTAGGAACAACCTACGTCGCGCTCGTCGCGCCGGAGGGCGAGTGGAGTCAGCGCCATCAATTCCAAGGCGATCGGTTGCAAAACAAAGCGGCCTCGGCCGACGCCGCGCTCTCGTTGCTGTGGGAGTATTTGAACGGAAGTACCACATGAATTGCGTGGTGCTGATCTCCGCGGACGCGGAATGGGATGCGGTGAAGAGGGCACTCGCCGGCAACCTCGACGCGACCCACACATACCCGTTCGGAGAGTGGTTTCGCTTGCAGCCCGCGCTACTTCGCGGTTCATCGGAGGCGGCACACCGCGAGCAAAGCGAGGCGCTGAAGTTCTTTCACGGGGGTTGGGGCAAAATATCCGCAGCGGCCAGCGCGCAATTCATCATCGATCACTTCTCGCCAGATCTCATTGTCAACCTCGGGACGTGCGGTGGGTTTGAGGGCCGCCTCCAGGCGGGCGCGGTGCTGCTCGTGGATCGGACGGTGGTGTATGACTTGATCGAGGAGATGACGGATCCGGACGCAGCCAAGGCTCACTACGCTTCTGCCCTGGACCTGAGCTGGCTCGCCGAACCCTATCCGCATCGCGTCTCGCGCGTTGTCATGGCTTCGGCCGATCGCGATCTTCAAGCGCAGGATATCGCCGGCCTGGTGGAGCAGTACGGCGCGGTGGCCGCAGATTGGGAATCGGCTGCCATTGCGTGGGTAGCGGGCCGGAACAGGACCCGGCTGCTGATCCTACGCGGCGTCAGCGACATCGTCGGCGGAGCGGGTGGGGAGGTCTATGGAAAGCCGCAGCTGTTCAGCGCGCGCACGCGAACGATCATGACGACCCTGTTGCAGCAGCTTCCGGACTGGTTGAACGCGATAAAAGTGTGAAGGCGACCCGGATGGGTCGCCTTTTTGTTGGCTGTAATTGCGCTGCATCCGCCTCGCAGTGCAACTGCTCGCGAACCCTTCTTTTGGGTGCAGTTGCACTGCACCGTGGTCGCGAAACTAACGCCATCCTCGTTCCGGACCCGGCTCGCAGTGCAATTGCTCGCGAACCGAATGGGTTCAGGATGCGGTTGTGTTGAAGCCGGCCCGAACTGCAACTGCTCGCGAACCGTATGGGTTCTGGATGCGGTTGTACTGCATCCAGCTCGCGGTGCAAGACCCCCGTTTTAGACAGGTTTCTTCGCCGAGCTTCGCAACTGCTCGAGCAGATCCGCGCTTCGCTTGAGTCGAACGGAGAGCTCGTGGATCACCCCGATGCTGACATCCGGACGCTCGCGCAGGAGTCCTTCGAAGCTCTTTTGATCAATGGTGAGCGCGTATCCGGACCCCGAGGCGATCAAGGACGCCATGCGCGGCTCGCGCGTCACGATGGCCATCTCGCCGACGTATTCGCCCGAGCCGCGCCGCGCGAGCTCCATAACGGAACCGTCGCTGCCTGCGGCGGTAACGACCACCTGTCCCTCGACGATGACGAATAGCACGTCGCCCTGCTCGCCCTGCTCGGCCAGCACCTCGCCATCCTTAAAGCTGGCCTCCTCGGCGATCGCGGCCACCTGCTTGAGGTCCGCCGGCGAGAGATGCGCGAACATCGGAACGCGTTTGAGAAACAGAATGCGGTCCATCAATGAGAGCATCGAATTGGATTTCATATTTTTTCCTTTCGGGCGCGCTGCGTCGCGGACAAATCTGTCCGGGTCGGACCGGGCTAGAGCATTAAGCTTTCGCTGCGGGGCGCGCTCGTTTGAAGCGCGGGCTGCATATGCGGCGCAGGCGCGCACCCATACGTCGGGGTCCGCAAGCAGGCGTTCCCAATCGAGCGGAGTGCTCAGGCTGCCATGATCCTCCCACGCGTCGAGGACCGGCCGCAGCTTGTTGCCGGAGCGCGAGTCAAGAGAATCGATCATTTCAAGTGCGGCTGCGCGGTAGGCAGGATTGCGGCTCTGCAACTGGTCGACTGCCAGCGACATTCCGGGACGGTCCGTCAGCAAGCCGAAGGCGCGCAGCGCGCGCATTCCGTGCTCGAAACTCTTCAGCCTGAGCGCATCCACCAGCAGCGCATCCTCCGGCCCGAGCTCGTTGCCGCCGCGCGGGGCGCGCGCCTGGCGGACGCCGCGCATCAATCCGTCGTACTCCTGCGTCCCGGCTACCTCTGCCCGGATCACGCTCGTGATGGGTTCCGCGGGCGGGGGCGGCAGGACTTCAAGGGCCTCGAGCGCGCCCGCGCGTTGGGCGGGCTTCTTGAGCGCAGCAAGCACCGGCTCGAGTGCCGGCTGGCCGATCTGGCCGAGAAGCCGCGCGTTGGTGGTGCGAACCGACGGATCGGGATCGCGCAAGCTATCCAGCAAATACGGAAGGGCACCGGTCGCGTCAAGCTTCGTCAGCGCGCTGTTGACGGCATTTCGTACCGCGGATGAGCGCCGGCCGACGAAGCCCTTGCTGGTCAGGAATTTGAACGACTCCGGGTCGCCCCATTCGCCCAACGCCACGATGGCATCAGTTCGTTCTACTAGTTTGCCTGAGGCGGCCATGGCATACAACAAGCGCTTCGCCCCGGATCGCGCCCCATTGCCGGCGCCGCGCCGATCGGATCCATTGTCCTTAAGGATCGACACTGCCGCGCGCGTGCTGACGCCTGAATCCGTGTCCTCCAGCATGCCCGCCACCAGTTTGCGTGCGATCGGATCAGCATGCGCGAAAGTGGCGAGCGCGGCGACCGCCTCCGCGCGGACCTCCGGCTCGGGATCGTGCAAGCAGTCCGCGAGCGCGCGGGGCGCGGTCCCTCCGCCGGAGCGCGCGATGGCACGCACCGCGGCGGCGCGCACGAGGGCGTCGTCATCGGTTAGCCGGTGGTGCAACGCGGCCGTCACGTGCGGCTCCGTTTGATTCGCCAGGGCTTCCGTCGAGATCAGGCGGATGATCGGATCGGGATGTCCCAATCCATTCAGGGCCGCGCTGAGCGTGGCCGCGTCTTGTTGAAAACCGCCGAAGGGCCGTTCGTCATGGACGAAGAACGTTTGACGGCCCGCCTGCAGCGCCTCGGTCAGCTCGGTGTTATAGCCGCGGCGCGCCTGCCACAATACATAGGTGCAGAGCGCAGCCGCGGCCAGGCCGATCAGGTAAAGTTGCTGCGGCTCAAGCGTTTGCTCGCCGATGATCAGGATCAGGCCGGCGATCATGATGCCTGCCTGTCCGGGAATGCCATCGATGAACGTACGCGCCTGGTCGCGGCGCTCGGATGGGATGACGTTGAACATGGCCTGGTAGGCCGGATCGGCGATGCCCGAAAGCCACAATACCTGCACGAAGCGGAAGCCGACGACCATCGCGAAGACAGGCAACAGGGCCAGGCCAGCGAAGCCCAGGAAATAAACCACCGGAAAGATCACCAGGCAGGTCATGATGCCGAAGCGCGCGAAGAGACGATTGGCCAGAAAAAGCGAGGCCAGGAAAGCTGCGGCTGTGCTCAACCCGTTGAAGACGCCGAGGAATGCCGCCAGTTCATTCTCGTCCGGGTAGCGCTGCGTCGCAGCCCTCGAGAATGGCAGTGCGATCGAAAAATATAGAACAGAAAAAAGGACCGCGGCCGCGGAAACCCAGCGTAGCAGGGCAGAACGCCGCGCGATCTGAAAACCGCGGCGGATCTCGTTGAGCAAGTTGAGGCGCGTGCGACGCGGCGGCCGTGCTTGCGCAGCGGCCGCCTGCCGGCGCCGAACCAGCATGCCGCTCAGCGCGAATGTGATCAGCATCGTCGCCGCCCAGACCAGCAGCAGATTCTCGGTCCCGATCACCGCGACGAGCGCGCCCGTTATGAAGCCGCCCATGACGGCGCCGAGGATGCGGCTGGCGTTAAATAATGGAAAGAGACGCTTGGCCTGGCGGGTATCACAGACCAGGTTGGCCAATCCCCACACAAGCAATCCGATCAATGAGTTGAGGATCTCCTTGCTCAACCACAGCACCGGATATACCCAACTCAAGTTCGTCAGCAAAGCCACGCGCGCCAGCAGAATGACGAGCGTCAACACGGCCGGCAGATAGATATAGAGCAGGCTGCGCGCGATGCGTCCAAGCGTGGCTGTGATCGCGAAGGACGTCAGCATGTTCATCAGGCCCAACCCGAAGAACATGTATGGCAGGTAATCCACGCCGAAGCGGGCGAAGAAAAGCGCCTCGATGCCGGTGCCGCCGAAGGCCGCGCCCGCGGCGGTGAGCATCATCACGCCGATCACCAGGCTGGACATCAGTCCCTCGCCGCGTCGGACGGCAAGCAGATCGCTCAGGCGCGACATACGCGGTCAGACGTCCTGCATGGACTGTGCGGCCTCGGCTCCGGCTAAACGCGCCGCTTCCTGCAAGGCCGCGTCGTACTTGTACATCTTAAGCATCACGTAGCGGGCGATCGGTCTGCGCAACCACTTCGGCAAGGGGAGATTCACGGAGACGCGGCTGATCACGCGGGTGCCCTGATCTCCCAACGCTTCAAAGGTGTCGGTTTCCGTCGTCCTCAATTTTTCGTGCTCGTGCATTTCGACGGTGACGTAGTCGAATGGGCGCCAATCGAGCACGACCTCGGTGGAGACAGTTTTGCCATGCGCGCAATGATTGCGTGCGCCGCTGCCTGTCCGGCCCTGCGGCCTGATGCCCTTCGACCAGACCGGTCCGCCGCTCCATTGATTCCTGCGCACCGGATCGTTCAGCCACTCCCAGGTGAGGGGCGGAGGCGTCGGAAAGTCGGTTTCGATCACGACGTCGGCCTCGTCCTTGCTGATCACCACGCGGCGTGCCGCCAGAATCTCCTGGTAGCGCGCCCGCATATCGATGCTCCGGGTGTTTACCTCGCCGAGGTGTTCATAGGCCTCGGCTTGCGCGAAGGTCTTTTCCAGCTCGACGCCCAGGTGCTGGAGGCTCTTCTCAGTGAAGAGAGCATATGCCTTCCAGCCGGTGGCGTCACCAACGTGGTTCTTTAGCAAGCGGTGGACCAGGTTAACGTCCGATCCGACCATCTCGGTGATCGTGCCGACACTTTGCAGGATATAGTCGCCGTGATGTGTGATGAATTTCAGGTCGAGGCTGGGGATGTTGCGGCACGCATTGCAGGTACAAGTGGTTGCCCGCCGGATATCGGTTTGGCGGTCTCGAAAGCCCGCATAGATCGATTCGATCAGCTCGAGCAGCGTCTCGCCGCGAGTGATCTTGGACTCGGGCGCATAGGCAAAGACCGCGTCGCCTTCGAGTTTGTGGATGGTCAGAAGCGACTGGATGCGATCACAGATGGTCTGGAGCAGATCGCTCAGGATCTCGTGGGAATGTTCGAGTTCCGTCCCGGCGACGAAGGACGTATACCCTGAGATATCGGCGAGCAAGAGGTAACCATGCTGGGTGAGGGAGGACATGACGGTGAATGATGATTTGGAAGAAGTGTAAGAATTATACCAGCGGGCAATGTGACAGGCTGGAGGGCGCCTCGTTTGGAAAGATGAGCGGCACGAACGCCGCTGATAGACCCGGCGAGGTGATGTCCGCTTCCCGAAAATATCTGTCGGAGGCTCCGCCATGAAACTGCAGTCGCTTGAAGAGCTGCTTGCAGACGAACTGAAGGATCTGTACAGCGCCGCATCCCAGATGCTCGGGGCCCCGCCCGAACTGGCCGAAAATCGCGTCAACGCCAGGGTCGCGATGCAGACTGGTATCACTTCTCATGAGGAGCGTCCCTACTAGCGGCTTTTCGCCTGTGTGACGTGCAGGCGATGTTCGCAACGTGATCAAAATACCGATCCATGCCTAGCGGATCGGTATTTGCTTGAATCTATTAACTCAGTTATGGCAAGGTCAGGATCGGCGTATTCAGGATCGGCGACAGCAAATTCTCCGTGGGCAGAATTTGCGGCAGCGGAATGCTCGTTGGCAAATCCAGCACAGTCGGTATGGAGATACTGGTGGGCAGGTCGGTCGGCAAGGTAATGCCCGTCGGCAGCGGTGTTGAGCCGGCCGTCGGTCCAGCGGTGGTCGTTGCGGCAGTGCCGGTGACCGTCGGCAGGGGAGTGCCGACGTCTGCGCCCCCTGTGCCGGCGGACTCGCTCGCGAAGATGGTCATGTCCGCCATGTAGTAGGCGTGCTCGTAGGCGGTGCGGACGCCACCTTCGCCTGCGATGGGCTCGATCTTTTCGTCGCCGTCGAGATCAGTGCCATTCAGCATTTGGTATGCAAGAGTGACAGCGGCGCGGATCGACCTTTCCATCTCGGCCCCGCTGTCGGAGGCGAGTATGTTGCGCATCAGATCGGCGAGTTCAGGCGCCCATTCCTGCAGATCCGAGGCGCAGATCTGCACGTGTTCGCCGTGCACGATCATCTCCTGGGTGGCGTCCGCAGTCGCGGCAGCAGCTTCAGCCTCTGAAATAACAGCCTGGATGTATCCTGCCTGCTCTCCGTTAGTCATCAGTCCATAGCCGTCGCCGGAAGATGTGATCTCGCCGTCGCCGTCCCAATCCTCGTAATCGGGGCTGTTGACGCCGACCAGCGCGTTCAGGATCGTTTCGGCGGATTTCCGCGCCGCAGCTTCATTGCCAAGCTGATAATCGCGCAGCATGGCCTGTGCGCCCTGCAGGATCAAGTTGGTCTGTGCATCCAGCCCCTGAATCAAGGCTGTGTCGTTCGGCGCGTCAGTATCGGCAACAAGCAGGCGGCGCAGGTGGACCAACCCATCGGTAGGAAGGCTGAAGCTATACGCCACACGCCCGAATCGTATCGGATCTGTTTCGGGATCGGGCTCCACCGTGATCTCCACAGAATCATAAAAGGCAAGCAGATTGCGGCTCTGACTGTCCACGTAGGATAGTTTTCCGGCGCCTTGCGGATCGAGCGTCAACAAACCGAGACTGCGCCGGTCATCGCCCGCCGTGAGCCAAACCTCATACTGACTGCGTGCCGGCGCATCGGACATTGACAGCGTGGTGAGCGTTACCTTATCCGCGAAAGCCGCGCCATCTTGAAAGCGCAACACGCCCACGGGCCCCTCCGGGAGTCCGGCGGGCGCACCGGTCGGATTGGCGAGCGGTGGTTCGACGAAGGCGCTGGTCTCAGACGGGGATGCCGGAGATGACGGAAACAGCGGCGCACCTTTGAGCCAGAGGAACCAGCCCACTGCCAACACCACCAAGCCTGCAACCGCCGGCAGCCACGCCCGGCGATAAGCAGGCGTGCGCCGATCTACCTCGAGAGCCGCGGCCGGCATAAGCGTTGGCAATGGATACGTGATCGTCTCCGCGTTCCCCTCGGCGACTGAGCTGAAGGCTTCCGCGAATTTGACCGGCGTATCAAAGCGGTCCGCCGGATCCTTTGCCATGGCGCGATCGAGCACCCTTTGGATCGCGGACGGCAATTTGGAGATGGGTGGCGGAGGTTCGTTGATGTGTTTGAGCAGCAAGCCAACTGGAGTCTCAGCCTCGTACGGCACGCGCCCTGCGAGCATCTCGTAGATCACGATCCCGAGGGAGTATATGTCGGTGCGCCCGTCAGTGGCCGCGCCGCGCGCTTGCTCCGGGCTCATGTACGC
>DASXQN010000172.1:0-3807 GCA_036507155.1 Anaerolineales bacterium | reverse complement strand
TTCATCAGGAAACGCATCAATCAAGAAGCCAATGACGCCGCGTCATTGGCTTCTGAGTGGACTCAGCCGATCTCGAATGATCCGGGCGGGAGCAGTCCGCCTAATGGTGGTCGTGCGCATGCGGATGCGAATGCGAATGATGATGGCCGTCCGAACCGGACGGGGATTCGACTGCTCAGCAGCCCGGTTCCCCGTCGTGGCCGCAGCAGTTCTGCCGCAGGACGATCCGCCGCCACAGATTGCGCGTCAGCTTGGAAAGTTTCTCCGGGAGCGGCATCGGCTGGTCGAGGTTCGTCAGGAAATTTCCGAGGGTGCGTCTTCTCATGAGATTGACCTCCAGCCCGCGTTCACACGCTGCGGGTTAATTCCTCAAGGATCGCGAGCGACTCGCGTTTTCCGCCCACGCCATTTTCCCCGCCGGGCCCCACGCAAGACGGGCAGCCATCCTGGCATTCGCATCCCGCCACCAACTCGAGGGCGCGCTGGATCAGTTCAGCATGGAGTTCAAATAGCTTCTGGCTGAAGCCGATGCCGGCCGGGATGAGATCGTACAACACGACCGACGGATTTGGAAACGAAGCCGAGGGCACCGGCTCGACGTGCGAACCAAGATCGGCAAAATCGCACATCAGAAATAGCGGCGCCAGGTTGCCCAGCACATATGCCAGCCCTGCCAGTCCGCTGCGCATGCGTACGTTTTGCTCCACCTTGAAATGACAGGACGAGCACAGCGTCGTTAGGTTTTCCAACCGATTCGCCTCGGCCAGCGATGTGAAGGCGCGAAACGGGATATTATGATGGACCTCATGCTGCCGCCTTGCTCTGAGCGGAGCCGAAGGGTCTTCAGCCGCGCCGCACACCTGGCACAGATATTTGTCACGCGCGCGCACTTGCTCGCGTATCTTCGGCCAGTTCGGGCCGTAATTGTTAGGGTCGTTGGACCAGGCTCCGGCCTCGCGCAGACGCGTCAGGCTGGAGTCCGAGAGCGTCAGCCAGTAGCCGGTCGTCTGAAGTTCGGAGGGCGGCAGGTCCAGCGGCTCCTCGCCGAGGTTCTCATGCGTATACCAGCGGCGTTTGCGGAATCCGGTCACCTGAGTGGTGACCTGCAGTTCGCCCCAGAGTTTTTCTCCGCCCGCGACCGCGGCGGAGGCGGATTGCGATAGGACTTCCACCGTGGTGTTGCGCAGCGGCTCGGTGTAATAGTCGCTTTCGATGCGCCGCAGGTGAGCCAATCCCTGCTCGAGATCCAGGCTGTCCACAAAATAAGATTGCGCCTCGTGCAGATAGATCGCGCCGGGATGCGCCATCCAGATCGCGCTCTCGCCGTCCACGGTGCCGACTGTGAGGGGAGGCTGGTCGCCGCCGCCGGCTTGCAGGACGACGCTCTGCGGCGAGGCCGAACGCAGCGAGATGTTCGCGGCAGGATATTGATCCGCCATCCAAAAATACTTTTCGTTGGATAGATGCGCCTCGTGATTGCTCACGAGAAATTGCAGGAACTCCGAGGTCTGCGCAGCAGGCAATCCGCCGAAGCCTTCACCCTCCGCGAACGGAAGTTCGAACACCGCACAGCGCAAATGCTCGAGCAGGATCAGCAGATGATCCGGGTTGACCAATGCCATCTCGGGCGAGCGCTCGAAAAAATATTCCGGATGGTGCGCGAGGAACTGGTCGAGCGGGCTGGCTGAGGTGACGAGTACGGCCGCGGCTGCGTCCAGTCCGCGCCCGGCCCGGCCGGCCTGCTGGCGCGCGCTCGCGATCGTGCCGGGATAGCCGACCAGGATCGCGGCGCCCAGGCCGCCGATGTCGATGCCAAGTTCGAGGGCATTAGTGGCCACCACGGTCTTCACCGTGCCATCGCGCAGTCCCTTTTCGATCTCGCGGCGCTGACGGGGCAAATAGCCCGAGCGGTAGCCGCGGATCTGCTCGGTGAGCTCGGATTTGCCGCCTTCCGCTGGCGAGCTACGCTTTGATCTGCCGTGCGCCAGGCGCTCTTGCATTGCAAAGGGTATGGCCGAATCAGGACTGCCGCCTTGCAGATAGGTGAGAATGATCTCGACGCTGCGCCGCGAGCGCGCGAAGACCACGCTTTGAATATCGTATGCCATGACGTCTGATGCCAGCCGCACGGCTTCCAATAGCGATGACTTCCGCAAGCCCAGCGATTCGTCCGTGACGGGCGGGTTATAGATCAGGAAATGGCGCGGGCCGCGGGCGGAGCCGTCGTTGTCGATGAGATATACGGACTGTTCGATCAACTTCTCCGCCAGCTCGCGCGGGTTGCCGATCGTGGCCGACGCCAGCACGAATTGCGGATCTGCGCCGTAGAAACGCGCCACGCGCTTGAGCCTGCGGATCACGTTGGCGACATGCGAGCCGAAGACGCCGCGATACGTGTGCGCTTCGTCGAGGATCACGAATTTCAGGTTGCTGAATAACTCCGTCCAGTTGGTGTGGTGCGGCAGGATGCCGGTATGTAGCATGTCCGGGTTGCTCAAGACCACGCGGGCACTCTTGCGGATGGCGGCGCGGTCCTTCTGCGGCGTGTCGCCGTCGTAGATCGCGGCAGTGAGGTTGACGGTTGGCGGTTGGCCGTTGACGGCTGCCATTTGTGCGCCGATAACCGCCAACTGATCTTGTGTTAGCGCCTTCGTGGGGAAGAGATACAGCGCGCGTGCGTTTGGATTCTCCAACAACCCGGCGATCACCGGCAGGTTGTACGCAAGCGTCTTGCCGCTGGCGGTTCCGGTGGAGAGCAGGATGTTCTCGCCGGCGCGCACGTGCGACCAGGCTTCGAATTGGTGCGAGTACAGGGTGTGGATCCCAGCCGCGATCAGAGTCCGGGAGAGCGCGTCAGGCCAGCCGTCCGGGAAGGGATGCGTCTGCGCCGGCCGCGCGGCCAGTGTCCGCCAGGCGGTGAAGTTGGCGGCGCTCGCGGCGTCCGTCTGCCAATAGTCGAGGAGTGCTGCAACGGTCATTGGGTGCTAATAGCGGATGGAGAGCGCCTCCACCTCGACGCCGGAGAGCGTCAGGTGCAGCGGGTCGCCGATGATGGCTGCGTCGGCGGGAATCTGGTCGAAGGCCGCCTTGCTGATCAGGATCTCTCCGGGGCTGGCGGTATCCTCGCCCATTTTGCTGGCGCAATTGACCGTGGCGCCGAAATAGTCGGGACCGCCGATCAGCAGCACATTGCCGTAATCGATGCCGCTCGAGATGCGGATATCGAAGCGATCGTCCGTGCCGCGATTGATCTCCTCGAAGGCATGGTTGATCGCGATGGCGGCCTGTAGGGCGTTCAGCGGCTGATCGAACATGGCAAAACAATTATCGGCTTCGAATTTAACCACTGCACCGCCGTTCTCTTCAATGATCGGCTGCGAGGTCAATTGCATGCGACGGACCATGGAGAGGTAATGCACGATGCCGTATTTTTGGGTCAGCAGGGAGAAACCGGACAGGTCCATGATCAGGACGGCTTTGACCGCCCCGAATTGCTTCCACAGCCGCGCCTCGATACGCCGCCGTTCCTCGGGGTCGGTTTCGTGGGCATATTTCAAGAGCTCGTCTTCAAAGCGCTGATCCATCGGCCCTCCGGTTGCGTGAATTCATTATACCCAGCGCGCGCGGCCCTGCTATTCGAGGCCGTCTACTGATGGTGGAGGCGACGAAAGGCCCAGGCGCCGACGGCCAGCGGTATCCAAAAGGTGAACGCACGGTAGACCAGCGTGATGATGACGGCCTGACTCCACTCCACGCGCAAGGAGCTCAGCCCGAGGGCCATTAGCCCTTCCACGACGCCGATGCCGG
>DASXQN010000171.1:0-6541 GCA_036507155.1 Anaerolineales bacterium | reverse complement strand
GTCGCTTCGGGGCTATTTGGCGCACGATCTTCCAGGTCTGTACGGCGGTGGGGATCCTCGCCTTGGCAGCCTTGTTGCTTACCATTATTGACGGTGCCTTCGGGTATGTCGCACTGGATGCCCGCGTGGATCCGGCATCGCTGGCTGTGAACGGCGCTCCATTGGAGAATCAAAGCAAGGAGCAACTCGTGGAACTGCTGCGCAGCAAACTCTCGAGCGGCGCATTCAACAAATTGAATAATGAACAACCCTTCGCTGGTCGCTCGCGTGCGAACGTGTATCGGTTGGTGATCGAACGCATTGTCCACTACAGCGTGGACGGATCTTGGAATTTGTGGGAGTCGCTCGTGCATGCAGATGCGATCAAGGCAGAGGTGGCGCGCGATCACCCCGCAGCCATGCTTCGCTTCCAGGCCTGGTTCAATGCCGATTTCGTCCGGCGCCCGCAGACCAGCGAGGCCATGACGGCAGGTGCGCGTACCGCCATCCTGGGTTCTCTGTGGACGATCCTGTTCACGATACTCTTCGCATTTCCGGTGGGCGTGGGTGCCGCCATCTATCTTGAGGAATACGCCGACGGCAACTGGTTCAACCGGTTGATCCAGACCAACATCAACAATCTGGCCGGCGTTCCGTCGATCGTGTACGGCATCCTGGGACTGTCGATCTTCGTGCGCGCTCTCGAACCCCTTACCAGCGGTGAGATTTTCGGGGTGGTCGACGCGACGACGGCCAACGGCCGGACGGTACTCGCCGCGGGCCTGACCCTCGGCCTGCTCGTGCTTCCGATCATCATTATCAACGCCCAGGAGGCCATCCGCGCGGTGCCGCAATCTCTGCGGCATGCGAGCTACGGCATCGGTGCGACCAAATGGCAGACGATCTGGTCCCATGTTTTGCCAAACGCCATGCCCGGCATCCTGACCGGCACGATCCTGGCCGTCTCGCGCGCCATCGGTGAAACCGCGCCGATGGTGGTGGTGGGCGCCTCCACCGCGATCAGTTTCGATCCATCCTCACCGTTCTCGAAGTTCACCACGCTTCCCATTCAGATCTATCAGTGGACCGCCCGCCCGCAGGCGGAATTCCGCAGCCTGGCTGCCGCCGCGATCATCGTACTGCTGCTGATGCTGCTCAGTCTCAATGCCCGGGCGATCTTCTTGCGAAATCGTTTCGGCAGAAAACTCTAACTCGACTGCCCGCCGGAGGCGCCAGAGTGAACGCAGGAGAAATCAAACCTATGACACAGGCCATCCCCGCCAACGGGAATTCGGAATACGTCCTTGAAACGCGCGAGCTGGGAGTCTTCTACGGCGATTTTCAAGCGATCACCCAGGTCAATCTTCCGATTCATCGGCATCAGATCACGGCCATCATCGGCCCATCCGGCTGTGGTAAGAGCACGCTCTTGCGGGCCTTCAATCGCATGAACGAGCTCAATCCCGGCACACACATCGAGGGGCAAGTGCTCTTCGAGAGCCAGAATCTGTATGAGGCCGTCGTGGATCCGGTGGAAGTCCGCTACCGGATCGGGATGGTCTTCCAGAAGCCGAATCCCTTCCCGAAGTCGATCTACGAAAACATCGCCTGGGGTGCCCGCATCCACGGCTTCCGCGGGGATCTGGATGCGCTGGTTGAATCCTGCCTGATACAAGCCGCGCTGTGGGAAGAGGTCAAGGATAAATTAAAGCAGTCCGGGCTGGCGCTTTCGGGCGGACAACAGCAGCGGCTGTGTATCGCGCGCGCGCTGGCCGTCCAGCCGGAGGTGATCCTGATGGATGAACCGGCCTCAGCGCTCGACCCGATCGCAACGCTCAAGATCGAGGAGTTAATGCGCGAGCTGAAGCAGCGCTATACGATCGTGATCGTAACCCACAACATGCAGCAGGCCGCGCGCGTGTCCGACCACACGGCCATGATGATGTTGACCGGAGACCGGCGCGCCGGCACGGTCATCGAATTCAACGACACGAAGGTCATCTTCACCAGCCCTGAAGACAAGCGCACCGAGGACTACGTCACGGGGCGATTTGGATAATCCGGTATATAATGGGCGCACTCACGAGATGAGGTAATCATGCTCCGCAAAACTTTCGAAACCGAACTTCAACAGGTGAAGGACAACGTCCTGCTGCTGGGCAGCATGGCCGAGCAGTCGATCCTGGATTCGGTTGAGGCGCTGAAGAAACGCGACATCAAGGCCGCCCGGAAGATCCTGGTATTCGACAGCGAGATCAACAAGAAGCGCTTTGAGATCGAGAATCAACTGATGATCCTGATCGCCACCCAGCAGCCGATGGCCCACGACCTGCGCCTGCTGGCTTCCTGCATGGAGATCATCTCCGAATTGGAGCGGATGGGGGATTATGCCAAAGGGATCGCCAACATCAACATTCGCATGGGCGACGAGCCGCTGCTTAAGCCCTTGATCGACATCCCGCGCATGGCTGAAAAAGGCGTGGACATGCTGCACCGCGCGCTGACGGCGTTCGCCAACGAAGATCTGGAAGCAGCGCGTGCCATTCCCGTCGAAGACGATGAAGTGGACGCCCTCTACAATCAGGTCTATCGCGAGCTGATGACCTTCGTGATCCAGGATCCGAAGACCATCGAGCGGGCCAACTGGCTCCTGTGGGTGGCGCATAACCTCGAGCGCGTGGCGGATCGGGTAACCAACATCTGCGAGCGCACTGTGTTCATCGCGACCGGAAAAATGTCTGAGATCAAATCCACAGACGATGAATTCTGGAAAAACCAGCCGTCGGACCATACGAAATAACAAATGCCCGCCAGGCACCAGCCGGCGGGCATTTTCGTTCGCTTGGGGTGCAGTCGGTCAGCCCATCCTGCCCGTAATGTAAGCCTCGCTCAACTCCTGCTGCGGCCGGGTGAACATCTCCTGCGTAGGCGCAAACTCCACCAATTCACCGAGCCAGAATAGACCCGTGTAGTCCGAGACGCGCGCGGCCTGCTGCATATTGTGCGTCACGACGACCAAGGTGTATTCCTTCTTCAGCTGCGCAATCAACTCTTCCACGTGCAGGGTGGCGATCGGATCGAGGGCTGATGTGGACTCGTCCATCAGGATCACTTCGGGCTGCACCGCCACGACGCGGGCAATGCACAGGCGCTGCTGCTGTCCGAGCGAGAGCCCAAGCGCATCCGACTTGAGCTCATCCTTCACTTCCTCCCACAGCGCAGCGGCGCGCAGGCTTTTTTCGACCACTTCGTCCAGCTTCACGTCCATGCCGAGCACGCGCGGACCGAAGGCCACGTTGTCGAAGATGGATTGCGGGAATGGATTGGGCTTCTGGAAGACCATGCCGACCCGCTGGCGGAGCGTAACCACGTCCACGGCCGGCGCATAGATGTCCTGCGCATTGAGCAGCACGCTGCCTTCGACACGCGTGCCCGGGATCGTGTCGTTCATGCGGTTCAGGCAGCGCAGAAAAGTGGACTTGCCGCAGCCGGACGGGCCGATCAACGCGGTCACCATGCGCGGCTGGATCTCAAGATTGATATTCTTGAGGGCCTGTGCGGGGCCGTAATAAAAATCGAGGTGTTCAACAGTGAATACGGGCCGGGGCATGACTGGATTCTATCACCAAGTATGTGGCGGGGCGCGGGAATGCGCTGTCACGCAGCTCGCTTGCGATATAATCAAAGAAATGAAACGTGCGTGCGCGGCTTTCATCTCGACTACGTTTCTTCTGCTAGCCTCATGCGGCCCCGCCTCACCGGCGCAGGCCGCTTCTGATTCTGCCTCGGCGTATATCGAGAACAAGGGCTCCGACACGATCGTCAACCTTGCCCTCGCCTGGGCCGAACGATATCAAGCCGAACATCCGGAAGTGCGCATATCGGTTACCGGCGGCGGTTCCGGCACCGGGATCGCCGCGCTGATCAACGGCACCGTGGATATGGCCAATTCCTCCCGCAAGATCAAGGAGGAGGAGATCGCCGAGGCCCAGTCCAAAGGCATTGATCCGGTTGAGTTCATCATCGCCCGCGATGCGATCGCGGTGTTCGTTTATCCGGATAATCCCGTCGACCAGCTGACCCTTCAGCAAATCTCGGATATTTACAGTGGTAAGATCCGCAACTGGTTGGAGGTCGGAGGGGAGGACCGCCCGATCGTACGCCTGTCCCGCGAAACGAATTCCGGTACGCATGTTTATTTTCTCGAAACTGTGCTGCGCCTCGGCCAAAAGGACAATAAGACGCTGTTCTCCATGGATACACTGCTGCTGCCCTCCTCGGAAGGCATCATCGCGGAAGTCCGCCAGAATCCCAACGCCATCGGGTATGACGGCCTTGGCTACGTTCCGGACGACTTGAAGACGATCGCCATCGCGAAGGAGGCGGGCGGACCATATGTCCTGCCTTCCATCGAAACTGTGAACGACAGATCCTACGCGATCGCTCGCGACCTGTACATGTACACCAACGGTCAGCCCACCGGCGCGGTGCAGGATTATCTCGACTGGATCCTGTCCGATGAGGCACAAGCCATCGTTGCGGAGCTCGGATTTGTGCCGGTAAAATAATGTCTTTGCGAGGAGATTGCTTCGTCGCTCCGCTCCTCGCAATGACATCTGGAGAACGATGGAAAAATCGTTAAGCTGGCAGGAATTCATCATCACACGCGCGATCAAATCCAGTGGCTATTCCGCCATCGTCTTTGTTGCCCTGATCTTCGGCTTCCTGCTGCGCGAGGGTCTCCCCACTCTGGCCGAGGTGAAATTATCGGCCTTGTTCAGCGTGCGCTGGTACCCCATCGAAAGCTATTATGGGCTCCTGCCGCTGCTGACCGGTTCGCTGATCGTCACACTCGGCGCGGCGCTGATCGCAGTGCCGCTTGGCATCGGCACGGCCATCTACATTTCCGAGATCGCGCCGCGCTGGATGCGCGAGATCCTCAAGCCGCTGGTCGAGCTGCTCGGCGGACTTCCCTCGGTGGTGCTCGGTTTCTTGGGGATCCTGGTGTTGTCGCCATTCCTGCGCAGCTTTCTAGATTTGCCCACTGGCCTGACCGCCTTTACGGGTTCGCTCCTGCTGGGTGGGATCGCGGTGCCGACGGTCGTGTCAGTGGCGGAGGATGCGCTGGATGCCGTGCCGCGCGCCTTTCGCGAGGGCGCCTGGGCCCTGGGCGCGACGCGCTGGCAGACGATCTGGCGCGTGACCCTGCCTGCGGCCCGATCCGGCGCGTTGACTGCGGTCATGTTGGGTGTGGGCCGCGCCATCGGTGAAACCATGACCGTCATGATGGTGACGGGTAACGCGCCCGTGCTTGCCATCACCCCGGGAAGTCTATTCTCACCGGTCCGCACGATGACAGCCACGATCGCGGCGGAGATGGGGGAAGTCGCGAACGGAAGCGTGCATTATCATGCGCTGTTTTTCATCGGATTGGTCCTGTTTCTGATCTCCCTGGCGGTCAATATCGCCGCCTCCTCGGTCGTCTTCCGTTCCAGGAAACGCGCCGAAAGGATTTTGTCGTAATCGTGTAAGGGCGACCCTGGTGGTCGCCGCGGGGCTGGGGCATACCACTTCGTGGCACTTAGCCCCGCCCCTGCCAAGACTCTTATGAAACGCGCTTTCGCTCTCAACCGTCACCTCGTGCAACGCCTCGGATTCAGCCTGCTGACCCTGATGGCCGTGCTGACGGTCGCGCCGATCGTCGGCGTCGTCATTTTGATCCTTGTGAAAGGAGGCGGCGCCATCTCATGGGAGTTCCTGAGCGGCTTTCCGCATGACGGCATGCGTGCAGGCGGCATCCTGCCGGCGATCGTTGGGACGTTTTACCTGACGCTCGGCACGGCGATCTTCTCTGTGCCGCTCGGCATCGCGGCGGCAATTTATCTTTCCGAGTATGCGGCCGACAGCCCGCTCACGCGCATTATCCGGATCGCGATCATCAACCTCGCCGGCATTCCCTCGGTCGTTTATGGCCTGTTCGGATTGGGCATGTTCGTGCTCTTCCTGCGCTTCGGCACTTCGATCCTGGCGGCTTCTCTAACGCTCTCGATCATGACGCTGCCCGTCATCATCAGCACCGCCGAGGAATCGCTGCGTTCCGTCCCACAGGCCTTCCGCACGGTGAGCATATCTCTGGGTGCCACGCGCTGGCAGACCATCCGCCGCATCGTGCTGAAGGAGGCTCTTCCCGGCATTCTGACCGGCGTGATTCTCGGCCTCGAACGCGCTGCCGGCGAAACCGCACCGATCCTGTTTACGGGAGCTGCGTTCTTCCTGCCGCGGCTGCCTGGCTCGCCGTTCGATGCCACCATGGCGTTGCCTTATCACTTGTTCGTCATCTCGACCCAGGTGCCTGAGATGCCGATCCAGATCCAGTACGGCACGGCGCTGGTCCTGCTGGCTTTTGTTCTGACCATGAACCTGATCGCGACAGTCATCCGTTCGCGGGCGCGGGCGCGGCGGCAGTGGTGAAACTCGGCGATAGAAAGCGGACCATGGACGATGGATAGCGGACTGTGGACGATAGACCATGGACCAAGGACGATGGACGATCGACGATAGG
>DASXQN010000170.1:0-9180 GCA_036507155.1 Anaerolineales bacterium | reverse complement strand
GAGCGAGGTTAAGCAGATCATATTTCAGGGGATCGGCCTGATCTGCGGCAAGTTGAACATTCAGATGATGGCGGAGGGGGTGGAGAAGGCCGAGGAATTTGAATGGTTGCGGCGCTCAGGGGTCAATTTCTTCCAGGGCTATTATTTTGCGCGCCCGGCGTTCGAAGCCCTTCCGGAAGTCGCCCGCGAGCTTTTCGCGATCTAATCTCTGAAGTCACGGTATGAATGGAACTTGACAGCCTGGCATGTTTCAGCTATCCTTCTGTTTCAGACCGATCGGTCTGAAACAGAAGGAGTTTCATGTCCAAGGGTGAACAGACGAAGGAAGCGATCCTGCAGCAAGCTGCCCAGTTATTTACGCGGCGCGGCTTCTTCGGCGCGGCGCTCTCGGACGTGATGGAGGTTACCGGCCTGGAGAAGGGCGGGATCTACAATCACTTCGAAAGCAAGGAAGATCTGGCACTTCAGGCCTTCGATTATGCGGTTGATCTCGTGCGGCAGGAGATTGCCCGAGCGGTTCGCGATAAACTGAACACCGTCGATCGATTGCTGGGCATGATGGCAGTCTTCGAGCGCGAAGCGGCTGGTTATCCGCTGGCAGGCGGCTGCCCCGTTATGAACACGGCCATCGAGGCGGATGATGCGCATCCTGCGCTGCGCAAGCGCGCCCAACAGGCGATGGATGAGTGGTATGAATTCGTGCGGCGAACGGTCAGGCGCGGCAAGGAGAAGGGTGAGATCCAGCGCAGCGTCGACCCCGAGCTGTTCTCGAGCATCTTGATCTCCACACTTGAAGGTGCGGTCATGCAAAGCAAGCTCTACGGAAATGTAAAAGCCATGGATCAGGCTGTGCAGTACCTGCAACAATATATCGAGAGGGATGTGCGCGCCGCCTCCGATTAGGTGAACCTCTTTTTTTTCTGAAAAACAGACCGCTCGGTCTGAATTCGGACCAACCCGCATCAGGAGAATCGACATGGATCAACCCCGCTTGCTCGTTAAGGAACCCGAGACGCTGATGGTGGCGCGCTTTCAGGATTGCGATCCCTTCGGCCATCTCAACAACGCGCGTTACCTTGACTATTTCCTGAATGCCAGACAGGATCAGATCGCGGAGCACTATGATCTGCGGACCTATGAGAAAGGCATGCAGTCGAGCTGGGTGATCCGCAAGACGCAAATCGCGTACGTCAGGCCGGTGGTAACCATGGAGGAGATCCTCGTGCGCACGCGGCTGCTCCATTTCGACGAGACCTCGTTGGTCGTCGAAGGCTTGATGCTGGAGAGAGATCAGAGCCATTTGAAAGCACTGATCTGGTTTGATTTCGTGCATATCAGCTTGTCGACGGGGAGACCGATCAAACACGCTCAGGCGTTGATGGATATGCTGGGTGGGGTGGTTATCCGCGGGGATTACGAACCGAACGGTTTCAATCGCCGGGTGGAGGTCATGCGCAGGCAGGCGCGCACCGCCTCCGAGAAGGTCACGGATCCGACCGGGATATAGCGCGCCGAAGCGCGTTATTTTCCTATGATCACGCGCATGAACGCGTCCACGATGCGCGCGTCGAAATGCTTTCCGCTTTGTTCCTGGATGTAGTTCAGCGCCTCCGCTTCTGACCAGGCGGGACGGTAGGGGCGGTCGTTGGTGAGTGCGTCCCAGACGTCCACGACGGAGAAAATGCGCGCAGCCAGCGGGATGTGTTCGGAGCTCAGCCCGCGCGGATATCCGGTTCCGTCCCATTTTTCGTGATGGCTGAAGGGGATGTCCAGCGCGGGCCGCAAGTATGAGATCTTTGCCAACATATCGTATGCGTGCTGCGGATGCCGTCGCATGACTTCCCACTCCTCGGCTGTGAGTTTGCCCGGTTTCAGCAGTATGCTGTCCGGGACCCCCATCTTTCCGATGTCGTGCAGCAGCGCACCACGGCGCATGTGGACCAGGTCGCTCTCGTTCACGGCCATGGCGCGCGCCAGCGTCAGGGTCGTGTCGGTGACGCGCAGTGTATGCCCCTCGGTCTCCTTGTCGCGCAGGTCCAGCGCATGGGACCAGCCTTCCAGCGTCTGGTCGTAGGCCAGTGCCAGATCGACGTTCGAGTGCTGCAGGTCCTCGAACAGGATCAAGTTGTCGATGGCGATCGCCGTCTGGTCCGCAAGTGTTTCCAGAAAGTTCAGCCAGTCCGGATCCGGGTGCAGCGCGGAGCGGTGAAAAGTTTCCAGCACGCCCTTGACTTCACCCTTGGCCATCAGCGGTGCGCAGAAGTAAGACACGAAATTTTCGCCGGCGAACAGTTGCGACGGCACAAACTCATCAGGGCTGGCGCCCAGGTTTTCGGTTTGGATGAGGCGCCGCTCATAGGCTGCGCGGCCGGCCAATCCCTGGCCGAGGCGCAGGCTGGACGATTCGACCGCGCGGGTCCGGAAGCCGTGTCCCGCGGCGAACTCAAGCCTGCCGCTGCCGCGGCGCATCAGCAGGACGGACGCCGCGTCGGTCTTGAGGGCGGCAGTCACATTTTCCAGAACGATCTTGAGGGTGACGCGCAGATCCAGCGAGCTGGCGATCGCGGTGTGGATCGTGCGCAGCGTACTCAGACGGCTGAGCTGCTGTACCAGCGCAGTTTCGGCGCGCTTGCGCTCGCGCCGCTCGTCGGCGTCCTTGAGCTCACGCAAAATCGCGGGGTTGAGCCGGGCCAGGCTGCCTTTCACCAGGAAGTCATGGGCGCCGGCCTTCATGGCGGTCACGGCCGTCTCTTCGCCGATCGTGCCGGAGACGATGATAAAGGGCAGGTCCAACCCGCTGGCCTTTAATTGCTCAAGGGCTTGCGGTGCGCTGAATTGCGGCATGGAAAAATCGCACAGGATCAGATCCCAGGCCTGACGTTCGAGTGCCGCTTGCATCGCGGCGGATGTCTCCACGCGGTCGTATTCAATCTCATGGCCGCTCCGTCTCAGCTCCCGCAGGCTGAGTTCGACATCATCCGTTGAGTCTTCAATGAAGAGGATTCGAAGTTGCATCAGATCGCGCTCCCTCAGCGCGGCGGTGCCTCGTTCAATACCAGCCAGTACAATCCCAATTCGCGCACGGCTTCGACGAACTGAGTGAAGTCCACCGGCTTGCGGACGTAGGAATTTGCACCCTGCTTGTAGCCCTCGATCAGGTCCTGCTCCTCTTTCGAGGAGGTCAGGATCACCACCGGCAGCAGGCGCGTGCGTTCGTCCGCGCGGACGCGTCGGAGTACCTCCAACCCGTCGATCTTGGGCAACTTCAGATCGAGCAGGATCACCTGCGGCACATCCCGAATGTCACGCTGCGCGTATTCGCCGGCACAGAACAAAAAGTCCAGCGCCTCGGCGCCATCTCGCACCACATTGACCGTATTGCCGATGTTGTTTTTACGCAGCGCGCGCAGGGTCAACTCCTCGTCATCGCGGTTGTCTTCCACCAGCAGGATCATTTTTTCCTCCATCGCCGAACCTCCCATCTTCATAACGTGAAATAGAACGTTGCGCCCTGGTCGACGGCGCCCTGCGCCCAGGCGCGTCCGCCATGCTTGCGGAAGATGCGCTGCACGGTGGCCAACCCGATGCCCGTGCCCGGAAACTGCTCGTTCGAGTGCAGGCGCTGAAAGGCGCCGAACAGCTTGTCGACGTAGGTCATATCGAAGCCGGAGCCGTTGTCCCGCACGAAGAAGATCGCCGCCTCGTCCGAAGGCTGTATTCCAAATTCGATGCGCGCTGTCGGCTGCTTCGAGGTGAACTTCCAGGCATTGGCGAGAAGATTTTGCAGCGCGATGCGCAGCAAATTCTCATCACCCTGAACGCTCATGCCCGGGGCGATCACAAATTCAACCTGACGCCTCGGCTGCTCGCGCTGCAGTTCGGCCGCGATCCCGGCTGCGATGCCGCTCAGGTCGACAGCGCTGCGATCCACATTTGCGCGCGAAACGCGCGAGAGCGCCAGCAAGTCATCGATCAACGCAGCCATTCGCTGCGCTGCCGCCCGCGTCCGGTCGAGGTAACTGCGGCCTTCGGCCGGGATCTTGTCCCCATAATCTTCGAGAAACGCCTGGCTGAATCCGTCGATGCTGCGCAAGGGAGCGCGCAGGTCGTGCGAGACGGAATAGCTGAAGGCCTCGAGCTCCTGATTGGCTGAGGCCAATTGCACGTTGGACTGCTCAAGCCGATCCTCGGCTTCCTTCCGCGCCGTGATATCCCGCGAGATCCCGAACGTGCCGATGACGCGGCCCTCGTGATCGAGCAACGGCATTTTGGTGGTCGAGACCCAGGTCACGCGGCCGTCCGGCCATTGCACACGCTCCTCGAGGCCAACCAGCGGCTCTCCGGTGCGCATGACTTGCTGTTCCTCAGTGAATGACCGCTGTGCATGGCCCGCCGGAAAAAAGTCGAAGTCGGACTTGCCGATCGCAGCCGCGGAATCCGGCAGTCCCAGCATTTCAGCCTGCGACCGGCTGTTGCGGATGAAACGGCCATGTTCATCCTTAAAGTAGATATGGTCGGGGCTACTATCCATCAGGGTTTGCAGCAGCGAGTTGGCCTGCGAGAGTTCCCTGGCACGCTGTTCGAGCGCCTGATTCGCGAGCTTCACGTCGTCCAGCAGCCTGGCATAGTCCAGGACGATCGCGCTCTGGCCGGCGAGCAGCGAGAGCAGGTTGAGATCGTCCTCCACGAAGAGCGGCTCGTGCCGCAGCGCCACGATGAGCATCGCCCACGCATGCGATCCGCTGACCACGGGGACGATCAGCAGGCTTTGCGCGCCCATGCCCTGCGCCCATGCTGCGGCCTCCGCCGGGACCTCGCGAGGAATCTCGACCAGGCGCGGTACTCGCTGTCGCCACGACATCGAGAGCGCACTGGGCTGCGCTTCGAGCCTGTCTACATGCCAGGCCGGTTCGCCAGGCGCGTCGATCTTCAAATGATTCGCTTCGAAATCCCACACCGCGATGGCCGCGGCGATGCCGCCCACCGCGCGCGCGGCCGCCTTTGACAAATGGTCAAAGGTGACCGATGGGACCCGCGCCCAATGCCCGGACGTCTCGCGGAGATAGCGATGTAATTCCGTCAGCTGCCATGTTTGGCTGAGCCAGCGGGGCGGTGCAAATCCGAGATAATAGCTTAGCCCTGCCAGGAGCGCGAGCGCCTGAATTATCGGTGAGAGCGCCGAGCGAAGCTGCTCCGGCACCGCCACAAGCACGCCTGCCAGCAGGATGATGCCGGCCAGCAAGCCCGAAGCCAGGGATGCCAGGCGCAGCCGCTGGCGCGTGATGCCCGACGTGCTAAAGGCGCCTCGAATGAAAATGAGGGTGGCATAGATCTCCACGCTCGCAAAATACGCGACGATGACCAGCGTCAGTGCAGGGGCGAGCGTGGCGCCGCTCAGGGCGATCGCGGCCCAGGAGACCGCCAGGCCCAGCAGCGCGGCCCGTCGCACCCATGGACGAACGGGCTGGAAGTAGTGGGCGATGCGCAGCAGAAAATACGGATGCGCCAGCAGCGCGAATGTGCCCAGCTTCTCCAGCCAGGGGAACTGGCGCCCGATGACTTGTTCGAGTCCCTGGATCATCACGCTTAGCGATAGGGAGACGAACACCGCCGCAATATCCAGGCGCGTTGCATCCCGGCGGCGGATCCATTGGACCAGCGTAACGAGCGCCACAAGCGTGAAGACGAGGCGTGTCAGCAGGGTTAGGAATTCTGCCAGGGTCATGCTGATACCTTCTGCGGATAGAAACCATTACGCGAAAAACGCGCCGCGCAGCCGTCTCGCAGGCAGCTTGAGCCGGCTTCCGGGGAGGTCAGCGCCTTATGGATGCAGGCCTTCATTTGATCGTGTGCAGACTGATTCGATTTCCGGCCACGCCGGGAAGCTCCGGGCTGTGGACTTGTTTCCCCCCGAGCTGTTGCTTCCTGCGTTCCGCACGCGCCGTGCACAGCAAGCGAACATTCTCTTCTTAATGTTACCGCTCTCGGGTGGACCCAAGTTACCTTGCGCGACCCTCAGCTCGTGATCGAGTGAGGCGGACACTCTCGCTCTCATCGCGGTTCACGATCTTGCGCGAACCAAGCACCGCGAACCTGTGCGCTGGTTGGGTTACTTATAATGCATTCCGCGCCGATTTGCCAGTCAGCGTGCACGGGTCCTTGCAAAACTGATAATACCCGGCGCAGCGCAGAGAATTAATTGCGGCGCCGCGCACCGAAGGTGATCAAGACACCTGCCACGAATGCGATCGCTCCATAAATAGCCCATTCCAGCCGGCCCGTCATGAAACTTCCCGGCAGGATATTGACGCCTTGCAGATAGAAAATGCCTCCTGCGAGGATGAGCAGGATGCCGAGCATAAGAAGGGAGGTTCGCATGGGTTTGTCCTGCCGGTCAATCAGCCGGAGTCCGCAGCCTCCGAATATTTCTCGGATTGAGCACCGAGATCAGGCGTGTCGATCCACCGAATGCGGATTTTGCTTCGACGTCCAGTTCCACCCAATAGAAGCTTCGATGTCTCGAATACGGATCGATCTTGACGACGGTGGCTGCGAACCAGCCCGCGCTGCGCCAATTCTTTGAATCCAGGTAGATCTGTACGCGGTCCCCGATCTGCAGATTCTCATCCATGAATGCTCTGCGGGCTGTTACCAGCCCCGCACGGAGCTTGGCCGGACCCTGATCGCGGTGGAATAGGTCTGACTGAACTCCTCAGGCGACATCTCGAGGCCTTCGATGCCCGAGCGATACTTTTCGAGGTAGGCGGACATGGTATGAGCCGGCGCCATGACTGGGTCGATCGCCGCATCGCCGAGAAAAACCACCACATCTATGTCCCCGGTCTGGTCGGTATTGAAATGCAGCGACACCCGCGGCCGCTCGCGAATGTGGCGCAGCTTGTGAGCTTGCGGCTTGCTGTAGATCAGGAAAGACCCCTGGTGCCACACGAACCACACTGGCCGCGGTTGCGGCGTGAAGCTGGCGTCCACAGTGGTCAACCAGATCACGTAACTATTTTCGAGAAACCGGCGGGCTTTCCGCCCCAAGTCAGTGTTGAAATCCATGGAAAGGCCTTTGCTTATTCTACAAGACTTTTCCAACGCTGCAAAAGGGGAGTGCCAGGTCTGCGTGGGACCTGGCACTCTAAGTGAGGAGAAGCGCAGCTAATCCGCTGCGGCTGGTTCGCTGGAGACCGGAACGGGGGAGTGATGGACGCGGTCCAGGACCACGAACCCGATGGCGGCGAATAAGCCAATGACGCCGCAGGCTACCCACAGCAAGGTGGGATCGGCGCCGTCCAGCACGACGCCGGCCAGGTACGGGCCGATCGCAAAGGAAAGTCCCCACGAGAGACCGGATACCGCCATGTAACGTCCCCGCATGTCGTCTGGCGCGAAGCTGGCAACGAGCGCCTGCCCGAACGGCGACACAATCATTTCCCCTATCGTGATGACGGCCATGGCCGCAGCAAACATCACGAAGGTGGAGACAAAGCCATACATTGCGAAGCCGATGGCATAGAACGCCGTACCGAGCGCCATCATCAGCATCGGCTTGAAGCGTTCAAGCCGGCGTGCGATCCAGAACTGCAGCAACACCACCATGGTCGCGTTCAGGCTGAGCAGCAATCCGTATCCGGCCGCCGGCAGCGCGTGCCGGTCCCGCAGGAAAACGCCGAGAGTGGTATTCATGTTCGTATAAACCAGGGTCATCAGCACCGAAACGATCACGAACGCGAGGAATGGCAGGTCCTTGAAAATGCGGCCGGACCCCGCGAAGGTGCTGCCCATGCTCTCCTGCTTGGCGCCGGCCACCGCTGCCGGCTTGGTCTCGGGCAACGCGAACAGGACAATCGCGGCGGCGATCAGGCTGATGACCGCATCGACGATAAACAGCAGCAAATACGATCGCGCGATCAAGAGGCCCGCGGTGGCAGGAGCGATCACCACTGCCAGGTTGAAGACCACCCGGATGATCGCGTAGCCTTCGGCGCGTTTTTCCGGGGGCAGCAGGTCTGCGACGACGGCTTCATGGGCGGGACCGCCGATGCTGGAGAGCAGGCCGACCACGACCGCGATGCCGACAAAAATGGCCAGTGTGGGCGAGAGGCCCATGGCCAGCGCGCTCAACGCCGACAGCACCAGGCTGGAAATGATGACGCCTTTGCGCCCGAATCGGTCCGTGATGGCGCCGCCCAGCGCGCTCCCGATGAAGCCCGAGACCGAGAAGAGCGCGAACACCAGGCCGACGGTGGACATGCCGATATCAAACTTCTGGGTCAGATAGAGCGCGAAGAACGGGTACAACATGAACCCGCCAAAGCGGTCGATGAACACGATCAGGTTGTAGGTCCAGAACGCGCGCGGATATTCGTTGTAGATGGCGCGAAGTCTTGCGGTTTGATTTTGCATGTTGGCTCCCGAATCTCTAGCGTACGTAGCCGCGCGTGGGTTCGTGCGTACAACCGAGCGCCGGCGATTCATACCGGCGTCGCATATTCTTGCCGGTCGCGATCATCCAGTTTGCGAGGCCGAACATGCGGACGGCAAACCAGCCGGGACGGTAGACTCGGCGCGAGAGGGCCCGCTCCCCGATGTAGATTCTCCGCATTTCGCGTTGAATCTCGCGCCGGTGCAATTCTGCCATCGCTTCCATATGCCAATGATTCATTTCTCACTCCTTTCCAGGCAATGCGTGAACATCCAGCAAAAAGGCGGAAACCGCCTTCAAGGTCTTTTCGATCCGGTCTCGATTCGGGGCATACATCTTGGTACCGTTCACGCGCCGCTCCTGTAGATAACCTGCGGCCATCAACTGCGAGAGATAACGCGAGATGCTTGGCTGGCTCAGCCCGGTGGACTCGATAACGTCCTGCGCGCGCATCTGACCGTGTTCCGTGATCATCTGCAGGATCTGCAGGCGGGTGTCGTCGGCGAGCGGGGAGAGCCGCGAGACAATGTCCGCCCGGTCAAGCTCCGGAATGCGCTCCTCGATGCCATCCGGCTGGCGCGCCCCGAAGAAAATATACAACGTGTCATTGACAACCGCCTTTTGGATATAGGGCCCGATGTGCGCATTTGGAATAAAGGTGATCTCGTCCGCTTTTTCGAGCATCGTTTCCCAGTGCGGGTCAGCCAGGTCCTGGCCGGTAACGAAGCGGGCTGCGTCGATGCGCGGCA
>DASXQN010000169.1:0-23995 GCA_036507155.1 Anaerolineales bacterium | reverse complement strand
CGATAGAAGGCGCGGCCCGCTTCGCCGTACGACGCCACCATCGAATACACCTTCTCGGGCGTGTAGAAAAACAAGAGATCGATCGGCCCGCTGCCGTTCGAGACCGCCACCAGCCTAGCCTGGACCTTCGGAAGCAGTATGGCGTTGAACAAGATTTCGCCGCCCAGCAGGACCAAGATCAACCAGCCGCGCGCGGACTTCCTCAGGGTATCCGAGACTTTCATCAGCATGTAACGCTCCTTGGTCGGCTTTCTGCCTACAACTGTGCGATGCCCGGTTCGGCTCGTTCCAGCAGGCCCTTAATCAGAGTAGGGATCTGCCGAGTGGCCTCAAGATTCATTCGACGATACCGGTCGACGCTCTCAAGCTTCTCCGTTAGCAGGGTACGATCCCCGGCCAGCGACTCGATCAACTCGGACTGGCTGGCGGCATCCAGCGCGACCCAACCCAGCCCATGCCGCTCGATAAATTCGAGATTGACCTCCTCCTGTCCGGGAATATAGGCGGTTGCCACGAACGGTTTGCCGAGCGTAAGCGTTTCGAAGAGCATGTTTGGCCCGGCTTTGCCCATGACGACGTTCGCGGCGGCCATGAAAGGGGCGATCGTCTTGGTGAAGGGCAGTGCATGGATATTTGCGCGACCCGTGAATTGTTGAAGCAGTGCTTGGTTCGTACCGGCGGCCAGGATGACCTGCACGCCTGGCAGGAGCAGGAGTTTCTCCACCGAGCGGCTGAATTTTCCTGAACCGTCGCCGCCGCCTTGCACAAAGACCGTGAACTTCTTCGGGTCGAGGCCTAGATGTATGAGCAGGTCGGAGCGCCTGGCTGGATCAGCGTGATAGAATTGGCCGCGCACGGGCCAGCCCGTGAAATGGATACGCCGCGGATCGAAGCCGGCGGCCACCGCCTGACGGTGCGTCTCGCGCGTCGGCGCGAAGGTGATGGCAGCGCGTTTTTCCGTCAGCCAGGTATGATGAACGCCGTTCGGGTCGGCAAACAGCATGACAAGCGGCCGGTTCATCTTCCAGCGGCGCATCGCAAAGGTCACCTCGCTGGTGAGGAACGGATAGGTGGACATGACCAGATGCGGATCGGTCTGCCGGAGCGCCTTCGCCACCCTTTCGGCCAGCACCAGGCTTGAGACGGCATGGGCGACGCGGGCGCGACGCCGTCCGTCCCACATTTTGAATTCCGCGCCCCACAACCATAGGGCGTGGCGGCTGAGGGTGCGGTAATGCCAATGGACGATCCGAGGCTGGGGGTCGATGATCGAAACTTCGTACTCCGGCGAGAGCAGGTCATACAGCGCTTCGGCGAGGCTGATGTGCCCGCCGCCGGTGCCGGAAACAAAGATTAGAATTCGCTTCATGGGATTTTTAAAAAATGCTGAATTATGAAACCGACGGCCGGGGCGCGCCGCTGCTTCTCATCCATGGGTTTGGGATTTCATTCAACATTTGGCAGAATCTAAGACCGCTGCTGAGAGATCATTTTACCCTGATAATGGTCGAGCTTCCCGGCATCGGGAGCTCGCCTGAACCCTCACCACATCTGGATTATCTGGCTTCGGCCGTTGAAGGGCTCGAGCAAGTGCGAAGCGCGCTTGAGATCGACCGCTGGCATGTGCTCAGTTACTCGACCGGGGCACGCGTTGGGGAGCGTTACGTGTTGGAGAATGCGGATCGGGTGGCGCGCGCGGTCTTCTTGTGCGCTGCGTGCACCGACGTGTGGAAGGCACGCGCCGCAGGTTTTGCATTAGGTCTCGACTCGTATACCCCCTGGCTGGGCGACTGGGCGCTCTCCGGATGGCGATTGAAGGGGCTGATCAACATCTTTGGCTTCAGCCTGAAGCCGAGCCCATATCTGCATGCATGGACAAACGAAGTGGGCTCGCAATCCGTGAGAATTCTGAAGGCAACGCTGCGCAGCCTGCCGGAAAACGGCGCCGCGCCGATTCCGCCGATGTCCGTCCCGGCGCTGATCGTTCGCGGAACCCAGGATTGGATCACGGTCCCGCCGCGACATCCCGCTGAACAGGACCGCTTGATCCGGGCCGCGCACAGCGCGCCGGTTACAGATGCCGCGCAGGTGGCCGATGTCGTGCTGCCATTCTTACTTCAGAACTGATCGAAATATATGTCACCCTGAGGGAGCGTTTTTCGCGACCGAAGGGTCTCCGCCGCAAAGCGGCGGGATTCTTCGCTTCGCTCACGCCGTCCCGGTCTCCTTCGGGAGAATGACAAGGAGCTTGATTATTTGATCAACGCTTCGCTTTGATGCAGCAGCGCATCCTCCACGCGCTCCTTGTGATGTCCGTGCATGGGCATTGAGTCCATCTCCGCGATCGCAAAGAATCCCACCTCGGTCGTTTCTGCGCTTAGAACGAGCGCGCCATCCAAAACCTCCGCTTCAAAGCTCAAGATCACGAAGTGCACTTTTTCCCCGTCGGGATAGATGACCAGTTGATCGGGGTCGCTGTATACGCCGATCAGGCGCTTCACGCGGACTCGCAGCCCGGTCTCCTCTCGGACTTCACGCGCGCACGCCTCCGCAGCCGACTCACCCGCCTCCATCATGCCGCCCGGAAGGCACCAGCGACCATTATCGGCCCGGCGGGTCAGCAGGGCTTTCTCCCGCTTTTCATCCAGGATTACTCCGGAGCAGCCGATGCGCAGTTCGCCTTCCTTGCTGAGGCGCGGGCCGTAAAGGACTTGAGTATTCTGCATGGATTTCATTCCGAACCTAGATTGTTGAGACGCACATCACGGCGGGGAATCTATCAGGGCCTGGAGTTCAGCATCCGTCACCCGACCGCGTTCGCGCAGTGCCCGCACTGCGAGCGCCGTACCCATTAACAGCCCTACCAAGCTGAAGCAAAGGAATGCTAATAGCCCACCCGAAAAAAGCGATGCATGGTATTCACCGGGGTGCGTTACGAGCAGCCGATCTGCCAGCTGGCCCAGGAGTGTCAGGCCGCACAGACCGACAAACGCCGCGCAGCCCAGCATTCTGAAGCAGCCACTGCCGGAGGATTTTCCCGCGGCAATCGTCATACGATCTACCCAAGCCCCTTCTGGATGATCTCCAGCATATTTTCCAGGCTGCTCATGGTGAATTCGGGTAGACCGCGTGCCCGCCGCGCCTGATTGATGAGATCGAGGACTGACCGCTTGTTGACGGCCATGCCCGCTTGCTTCATGCGCGAAATTACTTCGAGAATTCCTCGGCGGGTCTGGTGTGTGATCTGCGGCAGCTCGCCGGCCCCCATCTTAGTAACCAGCTCCCCGGCTGCGCTGCTGGCCATTTTCCCGGCTGCCTTCACGGCGGTGCCGCCTGCTAACCTGGCGCCGACGGCTTTGACCGCACCGCGCGTTAGCGAGGCCACACCCGTAAGCACGAGCACCACTTCGGCAGCCGCGCCTGCCAATGAAGCGGCCCCGGCCGCGCGCTCCAGGAGGTCGGCCCCGCCGCTGTGAGTGAGGGCATTCCAAGCCTCCGCGAATCGCTCCCGAGAGGGCAGCAACCAGCCCGCGATTCTCTGCCATATGCTCGGGGACGAATTGCCCCCGGGCGCGACACACGCGGTAACCAAGCTGTAGGTATGGCCGGTTTCCGTGGTGTATTCGGTCAGTTCAGCCTCCATGCCGGCGCCACAAGCACACTCGAGCGTGTAAGTACGCCCGGCACCGTCGGGGCATGTCTCTTGCTCGCAAGCCACGGTCTCCCTGCTTTGATAAGTGCCTGCCGGGCACTTGCACTCCCCGTTAGCGTCCTCATATTGGCCTGGAATGCCACACTGAGCGTTTACGCGGGCAACTGGACTGGCAAGATTGAGGAAGTAAATCGAAAGCGCGAGCAACAGTAGTCGCATGAACACGGATGGTAGAGGATGCCGATTCATTCTGCCTTGCTCCTGTGAAAACACAAACCGGCCGATTTGCTTTACGGTATGCCTGCCTCACCCTGAAACGGCATGTTACTACCGGGCCCGCCGCATGTCAAGTTTTGCCAAATCAGGTGGTCATTTGCGAGCTGGATGGCTTGGCAGCTTACTAAGCGAATGTCCCATTTTGTAAATCGACCAAAGCCTGCTGGATCTCCTGTTTCGTATTCATCACGAAAGGCCCGTACGGCACGATCGGCTCTTTGAACGGTTGGCCGGAAATTAACATGAAGCGCACCGGGTTATTCCCGGCCGCGATCTTGACCACGTCCCCTTCGCCAAAATGCACAAGGCGCACCGCGGAGATGGTCTGGTCATCGATCAAAGCCTCGCCCTCGAACACGTAGGCGAGGGCGGTGTGGCCGGCAGGCACAGGCTGAGTCCATTCGGTGCCGGGGGCAAGACTAACGTCCACGTACAAAGGCGCGGCGGCGATCTCCGTCACCGGGCCGCTCCACGCGGCCACTTGCCCGGTCACGAGCCGGATCGTCGCGCCGTCTTTTTCATGCGAAGGAATGGTGTCGGCTTTCACTTCCTGGTAGCGGGGAGTGGTCATCTTCAGCCGGGCGGGCAAATTCACCCATAGCTGAAAACCGTATATTCCGCCGCCTGGTCCTCGCCGCGGAAGTTCTTCGTGCATGATGCCGCGACCACTTGTCATCCACTGCACGTCGCCGGGGCCGATCAGGCCGGCATTTCCGAGGCTGTCCCGGTGATGGACCGAGCCCTCCAGCATGTAAGTGACGGTTTCGATGCCGCGATGCGGGTGCATGGGGAAGCCGCGGATCGGGCCCTCCACCGGATCGTTGAAGGCAAAGTGATCGAAGAGTAGAAAGGGATCGAATTCATTGGAGGCGCGCGGCGCGATCGACCGGCGCAGCAGCACGCCGGCGCCTTCGATCACGAGTTGCGGTTCTATGATTTGGGAGATGGGTCTGAAGTTTTCCATATTTGTTGGACGATGCGCGTAGTGATGAACTTACGGCGAAAGCGACGGCCCCCAGTTGCCTTCTGTAGCCAATGCTAGGTTGTCACGGTCAAGCTCTTCAGACCCCGGATCACGAAGCCGTCGTTGTATTCAGGTTCTGCGGCCAGCCGAATACGGGGGAGGCGCTGCAGCAGTACCTTGAAGAGGATCTGCAGTTCGAGGCGCGCCAGTGGTGCGCCAAGGCAATAATGCGTGCCCAGGCCAAAGGTCAGCAGCGGATTGTCCGTCCGAGCCACGTCGAGGCGATCAGGGTTCCCGAAGCGGCGCGCATCCCGGTTTCCGGAGGCATACAGCAGGGCCACTGCTGTGCCCCGCTCGAGTGGGACGCCGTCTACTTGCATGTCCTCGCCGACCCAGCGCTCGAACATCGGGAGCGGCGAGTCGTAGCGAAGCAGTTCGTCCACCGCGGTTTTGATCAGGCCCGCGCCGTCGGGCGAGTGCGCCGCGCCTTGGAGCAGGTCGAATTGTGCAGGGTCCCGAACGAGCGCCAACAAGCCCAGCGCGGAGCCGTTGACCGTAGCTTCGTGTCCGGCGTTGAGCAGAAAGATACATGTGGCGCGCAGTTCGTCATCGGAGAGCGTTCCGCCGTCATGCTCTGACTGCACCAGGCCCGTGATGAGGTCGTCTTCTGGATGGACGCGGCGCTGCTCGGCGAGGCCGCCGATGTACTCCATGAACTCGCGCGCCGCGCGCGAGGCTTGCACCATTTGCTCTTCGCTGTAATCCAATTCGTATATCTTGACGATGGCGGCCGACCAGGGCCGCAGCCTGTGGCGGTCCGCTTCCGGGATGCCGAGCAGATCCGCGATCATAAGCACCGGCAGCGGCTCTGCGATCTCGCGCACGAATTCAATGAGCCCGCCGTCCTCCGCTGCATCGATCAGCCGGTGCGTCGTGGATTCAAGTTTCCCGAGCAATCCTTCGACGCGCCGCGGCGTGAATACCTTCGTCACGAGCGAGCGTATGCGCGTGTGATCCGGCGGTTCCCAATCCATGAAGACGTTTTCCTGGTAGCGATCGAAATCCGCCAGGCGCGCATCTCGAGGCGGCGCCCCGCCCGCGACAGATGCGCGCGCGGGGACGGGGCGGCGGCCCAGCCGCTTATCTCGCAGCAAGGCCGCGATCGCAGCATGTCGCGTAAAGAAGACCTTGTTCCAGCGCTCGTCGCGGAAAACAGGCTTGTGCTCGCGCAGCTCGTGCAACCGCGGATACGGATCGCGGATGAACTCAGAATCGTTCAGATCGAGATGATAAACAGGCAGCGGTGACATTACGGCGCGCTCTCCGCGGAGTCGATGTCGACGATCAGGCCCGACGTGTCCACGGCTTCGAAGTCGCTGCCGGTCACGACGCCGAGCAGGTGCAGTATATCGTTGTCCCAGCGCTCATCGGGCGCGCCGCTGATATACCAATCCGAGCCGTTATCTGCCAGGAGCATGCCGTAAGTTTTCAACGCCTGCAGAAGGACCTGCATGTCAGGAGGAAAGCCGGATACGTCGAAGGCGGCTTTCAAACGGAAGCGGGCGCCCATCGGAGGAACGGGCGTCAGGACCTCGGCATCGCCGCTCGTCAGATGACGGGCGGGCCAGATGTATCCATCGGTCGCGGCGGCGGTGAATCGCAGCGCGTGCTTGATCTCTCCCTGCAGAATTTCGTCGTAGCGGACCAGCCCCGGCAGGATCGGAAGGCCCGCCGCGTCCGCGGAGGTCCACTCCGCCGGCCGCAGCGCATTCGAGTTCAGATCCCAGATCGCGCCCGAGCCGCCGCTCCAACTGCCATCGCTGAAAGCTGCATCGTAGATCTCGTACAACTTGCACTCGTCGCGGTCGATGACCAGCATGTGATGGTCGCCGCCCCATTCGATCGCCGGATCAGGCGGCAGTGGATAGGGACCGGCATCTGATTCGTCGCCGTAGTAGAAATCAATGCTGTATTTCTCAGCGTCCGTGGGGGAGATCACGTTGAAGGGAATCCCGATCGGACCGCCATCCCAATCACCGGATCCGAAGTCCATGTGCAGGCCGGTTTCGCGTCCGATCGAATCGATCCACTGATCCGAGCGAGCTTGTACCGGCAGATCGTCGACGCGGCGATTCCAAATGTTATTCGCTGGGAAGAGAGCGCAGCCTTCGAGGGACGGCCCGGGCTGAGACGCCGATTCGGACGGAGAGCTGGACTCCGCGTCGGCGGGCGGGGGCGCGTCGGTAACGGCGGGCAGCTCAACGGTCGGCACGCGAGGCGTCAGCGAGCCGCACCCCGCCAAAGCCAGGCAGGCTAATGCCGTCCAGTAAGCGGTACGTCCGGATTTTTCAGCCAAACGTGCAGATGCTCTGCATGCTCCTCGTCGTGATCGACGAAGATCTCGATGAAATAGGCCACGCTGCCGGTTTCTCCCCATGGCATATTCAGCGGAACGTTGAACTTTTCATCCGGAAGATCGCGCAGAGCTTGGAGCAAACTCTGCCGCGTGGTAGCCCACTCTTTGAGGATGTGTTCCAGATCGAGCTCTGCCCGCGTGGAGACGGTTTGTGCGTTATACGCGTCGATGCCGCGCGCGACCGTGGTGCCCACGGGCTCGCCCCTGGCGTGCGCGCGTAACGCCTCGATGGTAGAGTCATCCCAGCCGGAAAGATGCGCAAGAAACTCCTTCAGCGTCCAGTTCGGATAGATCTGCTTGTCTCGCGGGACCGCGGCGATCAACTCGTCCAGGTGCCCACGGGATTGGTTCAACCGCCGGATCAGAAACTCGCGTTGTTGAAACATGGCGCCCCAGCTATCTACAAAATGCCGGCGGATCGAAGAACTGGACGGCCGTTACTGCCCAACCAGAATCCAATTTTTGGATCGTAATGGCTTGTGGAATAAGGGTGGGGCCGTCGCTTTGCACCAGGCTGCCGTCCGAAGCCCGATAGACCGCGGTGCTCCACACTTCGCAGGTGTTCACGTCGACGCGTTCCGGACTGATCACACGAATGTCGTCGATGTAGCTTTGATAGTAATCGATCTGCGCGATCTCGATCAATCCACGGCGGTTAAGATCGGCAATATTCTGCTCGAGCTTCGGATAGATTTCACCGGCCATTACCGAGGCAGCGACCGTGGGATCGGATTCGCGGTACGCTTGCATCTCGAGTTCGAGCACGCTCGTGAGGAATTCGCCTACCTGTCTTTCCAGCTCCGCCGGGACGGTCGTGGATTGGTCCGGGAAGAAAGGATTGGTGCCGGCGGCGACTTCCTGGCCGTCGCTCGCGCCGTCCTTGTCCATGTCCGGGTCAAGCGGGTTCATGCGATAGATCACTTCCACGCCATCACCCAGCCCGTCGCCGTCCGTATCTTCGTTCTTTGGATCGGTGCCGGTGCGCAAGAGCTCATCGTCATCCGAGATTCCGTCGCCGTCGCTGTCGGCGCCCGCGCTGGGCGGCGGCCTGACGTCCGCAGGCGGGATCTGCGGCGCGGGTTCGGGCGCGCTGTCCACGCCATACAGGGACTGGATACCGGCGATATCGTCCGCGTCTAGAAAACGGTGCGGTCCGCTATAGCTCGGATACATCAGTGCATTGGGATCGCTGCTGTGAGCCAGACCGAGGGTGTGCCCGATCTCATGCGCGGCGACTGTCAACAGGTCGACGTTCTCGGGCGGGTTGTCCACCCAGTGCTCGTCGTCGTCGATGTGCAGGAACACTTGCCGGTCCGCGTACGGATTCGGATAGGAGGCGTGCGCGAGAACGTCACCGGGTCCATCAAACGGATCGCCGTCGCCGTGATCGCCGCGCGCCCAGCCGATGATGATGTCAGCCTGCGCCGCATCTGCTTGCTCCGTAAAAGTCAGCGGAGTCTGGCTCGCCCACATGTCGAATGCCTGTCTGACGATCTCACGTTCGCGGTCGCCGGCGATCTTTTCGGTGCCATTTGCAAAATGATAGGTCAGATCCAGCCTATCCCATTGCGAGATAAGTCGATAGGCGGACAGCGCCGCGTCTTCCTCGCCAGCGGCCGGAAGGTCGTCGTATCGATAGGTCAGGCCGGCCTGCGAGGACGGCCATTGTAGCGGGAGCGCGCATGCGGCCAACAGCAGCGACGCGCTCAACAGCGTGGCCGCGAGGATTGGTAATTGAACGCGTGGTGGGCGTCTGTAGAGCGGCATAGAAGGCGTATGATAGAATCGATGAAAGAATTGCATGAATGGCTGCACCCATTATACTCACGTCTGAGGACCCGGTCCTGAAGGGGATCGATTTCAAACCGTATCGCAACAAGATGGTGCGCCGCGTTGCGCCGTTCACGCCCGAGCCCGGTGAGCCTCAGACCCGGGAATTGACGACGCCGTGGGGAACGCAATTGACCGCCAGGCCCGGCGATTTTTTGATCAGCGAGCTGGATAACCCCGACGACGTGTGGCCGGTCACCCCTGACGTCTTTGACGAAAGTTACATGATCATCCGCCCGGGATACTGCGTGAAGCGCGCGCTGACCTACCTGGCGCCGCTCGTGGATGTAACGGGCGGCGACGCGGAAAAGATGGTGACCGTGGAAACACTGGAAGGCCCGGAAACGGTCCGGGCCGGCGACTTCTACCTGGCGCGGGGCGTGAAAGGCGAGATCTGGCCCTATCCGAAGGAGAAGATCAAAGAGGTGATGGAACCCGTCGACTGATCGGCGGGTTTTCCGTTTGGGCGGACTTAGCCCTTGATGTCGCCCGATTTTGGATACCGGACCAGCATCGCATGAAGTGTCTCGGATGGGGTATCGTGATCGATCACCACGCCGGCGAACTCTGCGGCGATGTTTTCGAGTGAGGATGTCATCTGTGATGCCCGGCCGCCGACGGTCGCTGCGGCATCGCTGAACGCCTCTCCCATCGCGGCCAGCTCCTGCAGGACGAGCTCCGAAGAAGCCTCTTCAGCCAGCGTGCCAAGCGCCTTATCGATGCCTTCGGCAAGCGCATCCTGTGATTCGGTCACGGTGATCGTCGTCTGGCTGACCACGCTGTCGCGCGAGGATTCACGGAACTGCGCATCCTTCTCCACGGAGCGACGCAAGACCTCGTCGATCAGCTCGGCCTCATCCAGCTCCGCGGCCGCCAGAGCTTCCTGCATGGCCTTGATGTATTCAAGGTTCTGTGTCCACAGGATCTCTTCCGTGGCGCGTACCATCCGGAAGAACTCCCTGTTCGTGCGCTCTTCGGTCTCGAGATTATTCCAGTGATCATGGATAACGTTCAATTCCATGATGACCTTGCTGTAATTCCGGACGGCGGAATCCAGGTTGCGCAATTCCTGCCAGCCGATCAGGGCCGTGGCAAGCGAGGCGGATAGCGCGACCCACAAACTGAATCCGCCGCCGAGCGCAGCCAGCAGGGCTCCGGCGCCGCCTGCAAAGAGCAGCAGCCACTGCAGGCGCGTGCGCTCGGCTTGCCGGCGGTTGATCCTGGCGGTATGCCAGTCCAATTGATCCATGACTCGATAGCGGTAGTATTGGTCACCTGTCAGGTCGTCGAAGCCGGGATCGCTTTCGGGGTTCTTTGGATCGTAGTTTGGCGGGATCGGTCCGGCGTATGGCTTGAGAACCATTTCGCCGCCCAGGCTTCGGTAGACCTGGCGCTGAATCTCGACAAGGCGCCGCTCAAGCCACTGCCGCCTTTTCGGGGAATTCTGCAAAATGCTGCGGAAGGCGTAGATCTCCTTCTTGATCTCCTCCGCGCCGGCGCGCATCACCAGCCAATCGCCGCTCGAATAGAACTTATTAACATAGGCGGCCAGCGCGGACGCGAGTAAAGGGCTGAGAATCAGCAGGACTTTGAGCGAGAGCGATCCCGTAGCCGGCGCGGTGCCCGGGTAGATCTCGGTCAGGATCGCAAAGAGTGTGGCGAGCACGCCGAGCGTGGCGATCCAGCGGCGTAACCGCGCTTGGGACCGATTGCGGCGGATCGCCTCGAAATCGTATTGTGCCATGCGCGCCCACGCGACGGTCAGGATGGGCGCGGGCTTGGTTTTGGTTTCTTCCATCACGTAATTCTCCTTCAGCCGCTAGAAGCCGACGAACCAGGCCGCGACATAACCTTCCGTGCCGGCCGTGTCCCGTACCTTGATCCACTGATTGTTGGAGCCGACCTTCGCCGCGCCGCCGGGCTCGACAATGGTGAACTCGTAATTGATCGGAACGCGCTTGATGAGAGTCGCATCGCTGACGGCCGGCTGGCTGCGCAGCGCGACCGCCTCGCAAGAGGCGCGCACTTTTACGGGGCCGCTGCCGGCTGGCGGAGCCGATTTCTGTGCGGTGGCGCCGCTCGCATACTTGACATACCATGCGGCCACCACACCCTCTTTCTTCGCGCTATCGCGCACGCGCACCCACTGGCCTGTCACACCGATCTTCGGGATCGCCTGGCTGGACGGTTCGACGCAGATCAATTGCTCGGTGACCGGGATCCGGCGGATCAGGGTGTCAGGCGAGATCACAGGCTGAGTGCGAAAAGCCAACTCCTGGGTGGGAACGAGTGCGAGCGATCCGGCCGGCACGGCATTCGTCATCGTGGAGGCCGGATCGGCCCCGGGCGTTGCGGGTTTCGGCGCGGCCGGTTTTTGTTCCGACACGTACCACGCGGCGACGTAGCCCTGGTCGCCCTTGGGATCCTGAACATGGATCCACTGTCCTTGTTTGCCGATCTTGGTTTTGACGGATGATTTCGATTCGAGGCAGGTTAACTGCGTGCGTGCCAGCATGCGTTTCCACAAGTACCCATCCACGGAAGGCTCGGCGCGCAGCGCGAGGTCATCTTCCGCGGCATAAATGAAAAACTTCACCGCGGGCACCGGCACCTTGTTGACCTTCGGCGGAGTTTGCGGCGCGTTACTGATGGCATCGAACCATAAGACAGCGCTGATCTCGGAGTCGGCCGTCTTCCCTTGAAAATTGTAGCGGCTGGTCAGCAGCACTTCCTTGTCAGGTCCGTCGCCGCTATACATGTATGGATCGTAGAGCGCGTAATCGCTGCCCTTCTTTTCTTTCAACAACACAAAATGAGTTTGTATGCCGGCTTCTTTATTCCAATCCACTTGCGCGATCACCGGTTTGCCGGCGGCGAGCGCCGCGTCGATGCGGTCGATCGGCGCGGGCCTGCTCTGACACGGCTCCATGTCGCGATAGGCGGAATTCGAAAAGACGTACGGCAGGACGCTGGGGATAAAAAAAGCCCCCTGGAATCCGCCGGCGGCTTTCATCTTTTGGTTGACGGTCTGGGGAGTTTCGCTGTATCCAATGCCGTTCAGCATCATGGTGACCGAGGTCAACAGACAGCCCCAGCTGCCGATTGTCTCCGATGAGTCGCCGAGCCGCGTGCTCTTCCAGGCAGGGTCATTCTGGTACAGGTTTTGGGTCTTGAACATCCAGTCCTCCGCACGATTAAAATGCGCTCGCGCCTTGCCGCCGGTGTGATCACGCAGCCAGAACGGAATTTTACCGCAGTTTAATTTGGACCAGCCGCGCCGAAAGCGATACCCCGCGAAGGGTACGATGCGCTTCCCCCGGACTTGTGGCCGGATTCCGTTTCGAGGGGCCGCCTGCGTCACCCCGGCGATTTACTGGGTGTCTTTCATGTCCAGGAAGATCTTGCAGATCGCTGGATCGAAATGCTTGCCGCTCTCCGCCTGAATGTGATCGCGGACCCTGTCCTTCGCCCAAGCCTTCCGGTATGGCCGGTCGGACAGCAGTGCATCCCACACATCCACGATCGTGAAGATGCGCGCGGCGAGCGGTATGCTCTCGGCCTTCAAGCCCCGCGGGTAACCGGAACCGTCCCACTTTTCGTGATGGCAGTAGGGGATGTCCAGCGCCGGGTGCAGGAAATCAATCGGCCGCAGCATATCATACGCGTAGGCGGGATGCATGCGCATGATTGCCCACTCGTCATCTGTCAGGCTCCCGGGTTTCAGCAATACAGAATCGGGGATGCCCATCTTGCCGATATCATGCAGGAGCGCGCCGCGCCGCATGTGCAGCATTTCCGCCGCACCCAATTGGAGTGCATTTGCAAGTTTGAGCGTGACCTCCGTGACGCGCTGCGCATGCCCTTCTGTTTCGTGGTCGCGCAAGTCGAGGGCGCGGGACCAGCCCTCGATGGTGGCGTCATACGCGAGCACCAACTCGGTATTGGACCGCTGGAGACTGTCGAACATTCCGGCGTCGTTGATCGCGATCGCAGCCTGGTCCGCCAGGGTTTCCAGGAAGCTCAGCCAGTCGGCGTCCGGATGGAGGCTGCTGCGATGAAAAATCTCCAGCACTCCTTTCACCTGCCCCTTGGCGATCAGCGGCACGCCGTAATACGAGACGAATTTTTCCGTCGAAATTAAGTCGCTTCCGGCGAGTGCACTGGCGTTTGCCTGCAGATCCGGGATGCTGACGATACGGCGCTCGAGCGCTGCGCGGCCGGCCGAGTCCTCGCCGAGCCGGATTTGGCGGCGTTCCTGACGCAGGGCCAGAAAGCCGCGGCCGGCGACGTGCTCCAGAAACTGCGTATTCGGATTGAGCAGCAGGATGCTGGTCGCGTCCACTCCCAGATGGATTAGCACCTGCTCTAGCAGGATGCTCAGCGTGAAACGCAGGTCGAAGCTGCTACTGATGGCGATGTCGATCGAATGCAGCGCCGAGAGCTGCTGCAGCCGTCGCTCGGTCTGCTCGAACAGCGCGGCGCGGTGGAGGGCGCTGGCGGCGATGTTGCTGATCGCGGTGAGCAGATGCAATTCCGTGGTGACGATGGGACGTTTGCCCGCGATCCACAATGCGCCGATGGTTTGCTCGTGCGCGATCAGCGGCACGCATGCCACCGCCGGCAAATTCTCTTGCGAATAGGGCGCGATGTAGCGCGGGTCGCTGCTGGCGTCATTGTTCAGATAAGGCTGGCCGGAGCTGATGACCTGGCCGCTGATCCCCTCGCCTGGCGGGATGCGCCGGCCGGATCCGCCGGACCATGCGCCGCGCGCCCATTCGATCAGGGTGTCGCCCGTCACAGGATCGCGGGTGGCCAGGGCCGCCGCGTCGATCTTGAGCAGCTCGAAGAGCTGATCGAGGATGATGGGCGGCATCTCGGCGCGCTTGGCGGCGCGGCGCAGCGCCGAACTGACGGTGACCACGGCTTCCAATTCACTTTCGTGCAATTTTCGGTCGGTGATGTCGCGGCCGATGCCTACCAGGCCCGTGATGCGTCCTTGCGCGTCCCTAACCGGCACCTTGGTGGTGAGGATCCAGCGAGGGTGGCCTTCGGCGTCCCGGCCGGGCTCCTCGTGATCGATCAGGGATTCGCCTGCGGCCAGCATAGCCTGCTCATCGGCGAGGTATTGCGCAGCCAGCTCGCGGGGATAGAAGTCGAAATCGCTCTTGCCGATGACCTCCTCTGGAGTACTGGCGCCCATCGCATTCAGGTCGGCCCTGTTCTTGAGAACAAATCGGCTTTCTGAATCCTTCACGTAGATCCGGTCAGGGATCAGATCGACGAGCGTGCGCAACAATTGGCGCTCGCTGGCCAGCGCCTGCTCGGCCCGATGTCGCTCGGTGATGTCGTTGGCGAGGATCAGCCGAGCTGCGCGGCCGCCAAAGGTGACTGCGTGCGAAACGATCTCCACATCGATCTGTGTGCCGTCGCGCTTGCAATGCTTCCATGGGCCGGACCGCTCCGTCTCACTTCTTTCCGAATTCAGATTTGCTTGCAGGCGCTGCGCTTCCTCGGCCGACCGAATATCCTTGATCGTCATGGACAGAAATTCTGCTCGCTCATAACCGTAATGTTGGATCGCCGCCTCATTCACAGCCAAAAAAGCCAGCGTTTCCAGGTCATAGACCCACATCGGAAGCGGATTATCGTCGAACAATAGGCGGTAGCGCTCTTCGGACATGCGCAGGGCCTGCTCTGCGCGGCGGCTATCGGTCACATCCTGGACGGTACCGACCATTTTCAGCGGCCGGTCCTGCTCGTCCGAAACGATTTGGGATTCCTCGTGAATCGTTCGTTCACTGCCGTCCGGACGGACCACGCGATAGTCGATGCTGTAGGTTCCACCGGTGTGGAGTGACGCCTTCACAGCGATGGATACCTTGTTGCGATCATCCGGATGAACCGCGCGGAAGTAATTGTCGCTGGTGGCTTCGAACTCCCCGGGCTGGCGGCCGAAGATCCGGAAAACCTCGTCGGACATGTGCAGCGTGTTTGCCCACAGGTCCTGCAGATTTGCCAGGTCGAGCTCCCAGCTGCCGAGATGGGTGATGCGCTGGGCGGCGGCCAGGTTGGCTTCGCTGTCTCGCAGCGCGCGGTCCGCCTCGCGCCGGGCCGAAATGTCCTCGGTGATGCCTTCGTAGTACAGCAAGGCGCCGGCCTCGTCCCGCACGGCGCGTGCGCTCTCCGATATCCACATGGTGCTGCCATCCCGGCGACAAATCGCGGACTCAAACTTGGAGATCGCCCCGTGCTGCTCCATGAGTTTCTTGAATTCTTCCCGGCGGCCAGGCAGCACATAAAACTGTCGATTGAGATCCGTAACGCAAGCGATCAACTCAGCGGGCGTGTCATAGCCGAACATGCCGGCAAGCGCGGGATTGGCCGCCAGGTAGCGTCCGTCCGGCGTCGTTTGATAGATGCCCTCGACAGCGTTTTCGAAGATGTTACGGAATTTATCCTCTGTGCTTCGCAATGCCTCGAGCGCCTGCTTGCGCTCGCTCAAATCGCGCAAGAACGCGGTGAAAGCCGGCGGCCCGGCGGTCGTCATGCGCGCGACCGTCAATTCGAGGGGAAACTCCGTGCCATCGGCGCGCATACCTGTCAGCTCAAGTCGCTTGCCGAGAATGTTGCTCGTACCGCTCGCGAGATATCTTGCGAAGCCATCGCGGTGAGCTTGGCTGAGGGACGGTGGAATGATGAGATCGACCATCAGGCGTCCCAACGCGTGGGCCCGGTTGTGACCGAAGGTGGCTTCTGCTGCCGGATTGAACTCTGTGATGCGCCCCTCATGGTCGATCGAGATGATGCAATCGAGCGAAGATTCCAGGATGGCCGTCTTGCGGGCTTCGCTTTCGCGCAGGGCCTCATCCGCGCGGCGGCTTTCTGTGATATCGCGATAATTCAGCAGGATGGCATCCACGGTCGGCTCATGCAGCAGGTTCGTCAGGGTGGTTTCCAGCCAGCGCCAGGAAGCGTCATGCTGCCGCACGCGAATCCGCACTGTCACAGAGTCATCCGGCTTCGGGCCGATGGCCGCGATCGCCTCCCGAATGGAAGGCAGGTCATCCGGGTGCGCGTATTTCAGCGGATCGATGCCAACGCCGTCGCCCGGCGGAGAACCCAGCAGCCGCCGTGTGCTTGGGCTGCTGTATTTCAGTTGCCCCGTCTCATCCACAAGCGTGAACGCGTACGGCGCGCTCTCGATCAACTTTCGGAATCGGCCTTCGCTATTCCTCAGCGCTTCTGCGGCGGCCCGGTTTTCGTCACGCAGTTGCTTATCGTTGATCGCATTTCGAATGGCGGTTCCCAGCCGGGCAAGGTTTCCCTTGACCAGATAATCATAGGCTCCCGCTCGCATGGACTCGACCGCAACGTCTTCGCCGATCGTGCCCGAGACGAGCAGGACCGGCGTTTCCAATCCGCGCTCATTCATGATCTCAAGGACACGCGAGCTGGAGAAGCCGGGCAGTGTATAGTCTGCGAGGAGCACATCCCAGCGACTGCTGAGTGCCGCCAAAAATGCCGGTTCGTTGTCCACTCGCAGACTTTCCGGCTCGAATCCGTGCTGACGCAGCATCCGGATCAGCAGCTCGGCATCGGGCGGATCGTCTTCTATCAACAGGACGCGAATGGCGGACTTATTCATCTATGTAAATTGTTTTGAGAAGGTATCGCCCTTCGCAGCGTTCCGCCGATGACGATGGTACGGCGAAACAACGCGGAGGGCGCTCGTGATCTCTGTTCCGGTTGGGACACGGGCCGAATGGCCCCAACTGGCGGCAGGGCTTGCGCCTGGGGCGAACGGGGCGCGGCATCAGACTTAATTATGGTACGAAGGTCTAATTCGATTGTGTCAGTAGCGTTGCAGAAGGAGGGTCCGGCGGATGCCGGCTTGTGTCAGGACCGGTGTGCGCGCTATCCCGTCCACATATCGAAAGTGAATAGCGTGGCGAGCATGCCCATCACGAGCAGGCTCGCAACAGTCCACACCCGATCAAAAGCGGGATTGCGCCCGAGGCGGCTCAAGAATAGGAAGACCGGCGGAGCCCCCAGGATGTAGCGATGCATGCCTTGCGCGGGGCCGCTGGTAAACGAGAGCAAGATGACCGTCAGGCCGAACCATGCCAGATCGGGATGCCTCCGCAGGCCGACGATGCAGGCGGTAAAGCCCAGCACGATTCCTGCCCATTCAATGAAGTAGTACGCGGCAGCCTGCACATTGCTCGCAAATAGTGTCCGAAAGGCATCCGACCACGTGATGAATGCGAATCCGAGCGAGAGAAGCCCGCGGCCGAAAAACTCGTCCTCGACCTTGCCGAACGCCATCCCGTAGTAGGACACCCGCCATAGGAAGAACGCGATCAGCGGACTGATCGCCACGATCGCGTGCGCGATGGCTTTCCAGGGTAAACCACCAAAGTAGATCTGTCGCCATTCGAGATCCAATTCATGCCACTCAGCTATACGGATCCACGCGATCAGCAGCGGGATGACCAGCGCCACGCCCGCCGCGCGCGTGTAGGTGGCGAGTATCGCCAGCACCGCCGCCCAGAACGGCTGGCCGCGCCGCAAGACGAGGAGCGATGAAAAGGCCAGTCCAACGAAGAGGCCCTCGGTGTACACCTGAGCCAGAAAAAATCCGCTCGGAAAGATGATCAGATAGAAAGCAGCGCGCAGCCCGCCCTCATCACCCAGCTCCCCACGGGCCAATTCATATAATGCCCACATCGCAACCAGGGTTCCGAGGGCTGAGACCAGTACGCCGGCCACGGTGGCGGTGGCGATGGGACTCATCCCCAGAACGGACAGCGCCAACGCGAACTGCCGCGTGACAAAGGGGTAAAAGGGAAAGAACGCATAGCTCAGCGAGATCCCGCGCTGCCCGCCCACATTTTGGGGGATGACAAAGGGCCAGAAGCCGCCTCCGCTGGAGGTGCTTCCGAACTGCGCATTGATCCGACGAATGCCCGGATCTTCATAACCACCGGCTGCGATCGCAAGGTAAAACTCGGAATCCCATGAAACATGCGAATTCAGGACCGGTTCGTTCAGGTAGATTTTGTCCTTCTGGCTGCCCGCCTTTGTCTCGGTCACGGTCCAATTCTGGGCGTAATCGGGACGTGCCAGCGACAGACGCGCGGGCACGAGGGCCTGATAGGCCAGCATGGCCAGGAGCCAGGCGACCCAGATGGCCAGGATCGTGCGATGCGCGGGGTTGCGAAGCATGCTGCTTACTTCTCCATGCCGGTGATCACGAGATTACGCATGAAGTGGCGCTGTGCTAAGAGCAAGACGATCACAGGAACGATCATGATCACCAGCGCGCTGGCCTGCAAAAGATTCTGAATGGGCGCAAGGCTCTGGAAGTTCTGAATCCCAAACGAAACCGGGATGAGGTCGCGGCGCGTGCTCAAATACAGCGCGGCCTGGCGGGTCTCGTTCCAAATGTAGAAGAAATGCAGCAGCGCGATGGTGATGATCACGGGCCAGGATTGTGGCAGGACAACGGAGAACAGGATGCGCAGCGGCCCGGCGCCATCCAGCATCGCCGCCTCCTCCATGTCCTTCGGGATACTCTTGAAGTTCTGGCGCAGGAGAAAAATGTAGACTGCATTTCCGAACATAAAGGGCAGGAGTAATGGCAGCCATGTGCCGTTCCAATGCAGGACGCGCACGAAGTAAAAATAGGTCGGGATCAGCGAGATCTTTTCGGGAATAAGCAAGGTGGCGATCAGGATGTAGAAGAGCAGGTTGCCGCCCGGCAACGGGAAGCGCGCAAATCCATAAGCCACGACGATCGAGGAGATCATGACGCCGACCTCAGTGATCAGGGCCATGATGAGTGTGTTCTGCACCATATGCGAAATGGGTACGGACCGGAACAACTGTTTGAAGTTATCCCACGAGATGTGAACCACGTACACACCGTGCAGGGCCCGCCAGCTTCCATCCCAGAGAATCAGGCCGGCTTCAGGATGCTGCGGATCGATCAACTGGCTGGAGCTGCGGCCCGGCTTGATCAGAGCCAGCTTACGCACGCCTTCGGGAGTCGGGACATTGTATACGCGGTGGTTTTTGCCCTCATAGAAGAAGGTCACCTGTTGCGCTGGGTACGCGGGCGCATAGCGGTCAGCCAGCTGCGGGCCGTCCATCAACGAGGTGGCGATCATAAAGATCATCGGCAACAGGTAGACTGCCAACAGACCCAGTACGAAAAAATTGAACAGGGCTGTGCCAAGTCCGTCCCAGACACGGAGGGGGAGAAACGTCCGGGGGGCGAGCCAGGTTTGAGGTTGGGAGCGAGCGGTGGCCATAACTAGTTTTCGCGGTCCGGATAATGGACCCAGCGTTTGGAGGTTGAAAAGAGTGTGACGATCACAAGCATGACGAGGATGAAGAATATCCAGGCGAGCCCCGCGGCATAGCCGAAGTCATATTCTTCGAACATCTTCTCTGCAATATACCCATCATACGGGGAGCTGCCGCCGCTGTATGGGTTGCCGCGGTCGAGCAGGATCACGCCGCCGAAAACGGCGATCAGGTCGATCACTAATGCAAAGAAGATCGCCGGCGAAATGAGGGGCAGCGTGATGCCGAAAAAGCGCAGGAACGGACCCGCGCCGTCGACGCGCGCGGCCTCATGGACTTCGGGTGAAAGGCTCTGCATGGCACCAAGCATGATCAGCATGCCGGGCCCGATCGACCACAACGAGCTGATCCCGAAGAAGAAATTGCGGGCGCCCTCGGAATAAACGTCATTAAATCCGCTCAGGCCAAGGGGTTGAATGATCAGGCGATTCAGCCAGCCCGTTGTCGGGTCGGTAAAGCCCAACCACATGAAAAAAATGGCTACGCTGGGAATGATGCTCGGCAGGAAGAACAACGTCCGCAGGGCGGTGCGTGCTTTCAAGCGCGGACTGCTGAGAAAGGACGCCAGGGCCAGCGAGGCCGCCAGCTGGAGCGGGATGGTCGTGATCGCTACTGCGATCGTCTGGAAGAGCACATAGCCTGCGGCGTCGTCGTGAAAGAACTCCGCGTAGTTCGCGAGCCCGATGAAGCGTGTTTCCTCCGGCGTAAGCATATGGAAATCCGTAAAGGAGATCACCAGCGAAGCGATGATCGGCAGCAGCTTGAACAGCACCGCCCCGATCAGCCATGGCGAAATCAAAAGCAAGCCGAATCTCTTGTCGTACCGCAAGCGGGGTAGTCTTCGGACGCGTCTTCTCATGGTGAGGACCGTCCCCGATTATAAGAGCAAAAGACGAGCGCGCCGGGTCGTCTGCCCTTAAAGAACACCTTCCTGGCTTTCACTGGATCACATATATTCGTCGCCTGCCTGCCGCGTCCTGATCACTCGTGCCGGGACACCATACGCCACCGTAAAATCGGGAAGATCCTCGAGCACGAGCGCCCCGGCGCCGATCACACTGTGGCGGCCGACGCGGCGACCGTGAATGATGTTGGCGCCCATTGAGATGGCGCTATACGCGCCGATGTGGACATTTCCGCCGGTGGCGGCATTCGGCGCCAGGCTGGAGAAATCTTCCATCACGGAGTCATGATCGAGCGAGGCGTGCGTGTTGACGATGCAGAATTCGCCGACGCGGCTGTCGCTGTTCACGGCCGCGCCCGCCATGATCACGCTGCCGCGGCCGACCATGGCGCCGCGTCCGAGCTGCGCCGACGGGTGGATCGCTGCGACGAAATCGAGCATCGGCGCCAACTGCATGAGCTTCTGCGCGACGAGGTGGCGGCGCCAGTTGTCGCCGATGGCGATCAGGCAGCCGCGTAACTTCAATCGGTCGACCAACCCCGGCAGATCAGACTCCGCGCCCAGCAGCTCATAACCAAACGCGCGTTCCCCGGCCGGCATGATCGCATCGATCAAACCGGCGATGTGATAAGTGCCTTGCTTCTCAAGAATGTCCAGCACCACCTTGGCGTGCCCGGACGAGCCAACGACGACGATATTCTCCACGGGGTCTCGCCTCTACCAGTCCCGCGCCAGCCAGGCGAGATGAGCGGGAAAGTTATGCATCCAGGAGGCAAAATCGTGGCGGCCGGCCACAGCGCGGTGCGCGCGGTCGTTCAGGAGTGGGAAGTGGTTCTGCAGGTATGGCATCAGATCGGATTGGATGTTTGCGCGCCGGCATCGTTGTGGGTGTTCCCGGTTGAGACGATCAAGAAAGCAGGCATGCGGCCCGCGAGAATGGCGTCATCAGCCGCATTCACCGCGCCGGCCCCAAACCAGGCGTTCGGGCCGCTGCCTCGTCCGGGGATCAGATACCGGATCGGGTGGCTCTGCTGCGTGCCCGCCTCAAAGGATGGCGGCAGGTAGGCCGAAAAACGATAGGAGGTGCCTGCGGACGTAGTATCCAGCTCAGACGGCACCACGGTCCCGGGTTGATCACACGCTTGCTTCGTCGGCAAGGGCGGCGCGGCCGGTTGGCAAGCGATCAACGCTGCAGCGAATCCGACAATGCAAACGCGGCGCAGCACGTGGTAAAAGGACAGTCCATAAGGTGGATTTGTTCTTGCGATCGCATGCATTCTGAATCGCCCGCCAGCCTGCCGGGTGGGAAGTATAGCATGAGAGCATTCAGGACGATTTGGACGAGCGTTTGGGTGGAGAGACGCGCCTTTGCGATCACCGGCCCCTTTGTGAACCATGCGTCCGGTTCGGCGGCAAGGGGCTTCTAGGTACCAGGCAAATCCAAGAAAGCTTCCACGATGCGCGGATCGAAGTAACGGCCGGCCTGGCTCTGCAGGTGCTTGCGGACCCTACTCTCCGACCAGCGTTTCCGATAGGGGCGGTCTGAACGCAGCGCGTCCCACACGTCCACGACCGCAAAAATGCGCGCCGCCATGGGGATCTCCTCGCCTTTGAGTCCGCGGGGGTAGCCGTCGCCGGCCCACTTTTCGTGATGGCAATACGGAATGTCCAATGCCGGCCGCAGGAACGTGATCGGGAGCAGCATCTCGTACGCCATCTTGGGGTGCTCGCGCATCATGGCTTGCTCTTTCTCGCTCAGCGGTCCCGGCTTGGACAGGATCGCGTCCGGGATGCCCATTTTTCCGATGTCGTGCAACAGTGCGCCGCGGCGTATATGCACCAGGTCCGCCTCGTTCAAGCCGAGCGCCCTGGCCAGCCGCAGCGTCGTCTCGGTCACGCGTTTGGTATGGCCTTCGGTCTCCCGATCGCGCAGATCCAGCGCGCGCGACCAACCTTCGATGGTCGCGTCGTACGCGAGCGTGAGCTCGATATTCGAATGCTGCAGGTCCTGGAAGAGTGCCGCATCGTCGATCGCGAGAGCGGTCTGGCCGGCGAGCGTCTCCAGGAAATCCAGCCATTCGCGGTCCATGAGCAGCGGACTGCGCTGAAAGATCTCAAGCACGCCTTTTACGCGGCCCTTCGAGATCAACGGCACGCCGCAGTAGGCAACGAATCGTTCCTTCGGGAGCGTCGGGGCGCGGCCCAGCAGCGCGTCATTTTCCATCAGGTTGGGGATCAAGACTACCTGTCGCTCCAGCACGGCGCGGCCGGCCTGGTCCTGATCGAGCGGGAGATGCGGCTGGCTGATGGCGTCGGTGCGGAAACCGCTCCCGGCAGCGAATTCTAGCAGCAGAGTATCGGGATCCAAAAGCAGCACATCTGCCGCGTCGAGCCCCAGCCGGCTGGTGACCTGCTCGAGCAGCACGCGCAGCGTGAAATGCAATTCGAGGCTGCTGCTGATGGCCGTATCGATCGCATGCAGGGAGGCCAGCCGCCGGAGCTGACGTTCGATCTTTTCTTCGGCCAGCTTTCGCTCGGTGATATCGGTTATGAAGCCTTCGAAATACAGCCGCGGCTCGTCCTCGCTATAGACAGCGCGTGCGTTGTCTGAGACCCAAATCTTGCTGCCGTCCTTGCGATAAGCCTGATATTCCAGGCCAAACACCTGGCCCTTGTCGACGATCAACTTGGAGAAGTATTCACGCAGCCCGGGCTGCACGTAATACTGGTGCGGGATGTCTGAGATGCCCGCGACCATCTCCTCGGCGGAGCCGTATCCAAGGATGCGCGCGAGCGCCGGATTTACGTTGAGGATCTTGCCGTCCGGTGTGGTCTGATAAATGCCTTCGACTGCATTTTCGAAGATGCTGCGGAACTTTTCCTCGGCTCGACGAAGCGCCTCTTCTGCCCGCTTGCGGGCGGTGATGTCCTCGGTGGTGCCCTCGTAATACAACAACCTGCCATCTTGATCCTGGACTCCGTGCGCGTTTTCAGAGATCCACATGGTGCTGCCATCTTCGGAATAGATCTCCGATTCAAACCCTGTAACGGTACCATTTCGTCCGATCAGCTCTTTGAACTCTGCACGGCGGCGGGGCTGCACGTAGAAATGCCGATTCAAATCCGTAATGCGGACGGTCAAATCTTCCGGAGAATCATAACCCAGCATGCGCGCCAGGGCCGGGTTGGCAGTGATGTACTGTCCCTCCGGCGTCGTCTGATAAATCCCTTCTGAAATATTGTCGAAGATATTACGGTATTTTTCTTCCGCCTTATGAAGCGCTGCCTCCGCCATCTTGCGCTCCGTGATGTCCTCGATGGTACCTTCATAGAATATCAATTTCCCGGAGTCATCCTGCACCGCATGTCCATTTTCTGAAACCCAAATGGTGCGGCCAGCTTTTGTGCGGATCTCTGATTCGAAGGCCGTCACAGACCCCATGCGCTTGACCAAATCTTTGAACTCTGCACGACGACCTTCCACGACATAGATCTGCCGATTTAAGTCCGTTACCCCGGCGAGAAGATCTTCCGGAGAATCATAACCCAACATGCGCGCCAGGGCCGGGTTGGCAGTGATGTACT
>DASXQN010000168.1:0-3007 GCA_036507155.1 Anaerolineales bacterium | reverse complement strand
CCCCCGGAAGGTAACCATGTCCGCTGAAGATGAAATACATTTCCGCGTGCTGTTCGATTATGCGCCGATCTCGCTTTGGGAACAGGATTACAGCGAGATCAAGCGATTCTTCGACGGCCTGCGCGCACAGGGCGTATCTGACCTGGACCGTTATCTGACGGAGAACCCCGGCGAACTCGAAGCCAGCATGGCGCGCATCAAAGTGGTCAGCCTCAACCAACGGACCCTCGAAATGTTCGGCGCCAAATCGAAGGATGAACTTTTGGCCCATCTCGGTGACGCATTCCGCGACGAGATGCGCATCCACTTCCGGGACGAGCTGCTCACGCTCTGGCGCGGCGGGCTGACCTGGGTTGGGGAGGGCATCAATTACACGCTGCAAGGCGAGCCGCTGCATATCCGCCTGCACTGGCGCATCCTCCCGGGCCATGAGCAGACTTGGGACTGTGTGATGGTCTCGCTCGAAGACATCACCGCGCTAAAACGCGCGGAAGCGGCCCTGTCCGTCAGCGAGGTGCGCTTTCGCAACCTGTTCGACCACGCGCCGATCTCGTTGTGGGAGGAGGACTACGCGGGCCTGAAAGGTTACCTGGATGAGCTGCGCGGCCAGGGCGTTACGGACCTGCAGGTGCATCTGGCGCAGCACCCGGAGGTGGTTGACCGCTGCATGGACCTGATCCGCGTCCTGGATGTCAACCAGAAGACGCTGACCCTGTTCCAGGCGGAGAACCGGGACGCCCTGTTGGCCAATCTCAAACTTGTGTTCCGCGACGAGATGCGCGCGCACTTCGCCGGCGAACTGATCGATATGTGGGATGGCAAGAATGCGTACGAGCGCGAGGGAATCAACTACTCACTTGCCGGCGAGCCGCTCCACGTCCACATCGACTGGCGATTGATGCCGGGCCATGAGCAGGATTTCGGCTGGGTGCTGGTGGCGATCCAGGATATCACCGCCCGTAAACAGGCCGAGGAATATCTGCGCTATCTCGGCACGCATGACGTCCTGACCGGCCTGTTTAACCGCGCCTATCTCGAAGAACAGATGAAAAAACTGGAAGCCGGCGGATTCAATGAATCCATCAGCCTGTTGCTGCTGGACCTTGACGGGCTTAAAGCCGTGAACGATCAATTCGGACATCTGGCGGGCGATAACATCATCCGGCGCGCTGCCGAGGTGCTGCGGGCCGCGTTCGGTGAAACGGACATTGCGGCGCGCATCGGCGGAGACGAATTCGCCGTCTTGCTGCCCAACACATCCATCGAGGATGCACAGCAGGCGATCGAACGCGTCCGCACCTTGATCCCCCTCAACAACACCTATTATCAGGGATCCGAGCTAAGTCTCTCGATCGGCGCGTCCACGCATGAGGCGGGCGAAACGCTCGAAAAGACTCTCAGCAGGGCGGACAAAGCCATGTATGCGGACAAAGCCGCGCGGCGCAAAAACCTGAGAAAGTAGAAAAGTGCGACGCTTCGTTTTGGCAGCAGTCCCACGGGGATACCCTGGCGGGCACACGTGCTTCGCGATTGCACCGCTGCCGGCCGTTGGGAACGACCGCAGTGCAACTGCGGTCGGAACCGAGTGTGCGTCGCACTTCTTTTATTTCTCCACCTGCATCCCGACGATGCGGTCCAGGCGAAAACTTCGTTCGGCTTGGCGCGAATGACAATAGGCCTGCAGATAGATGTAATCGGCCAGGCCGATCACCTGCAGCGGCGTCACCCAGCGCTCGCTCTGCTCCCCCTCCTTATTAACGTAATGAATGAACAGCGGCCTGCCGCTCGAAATCGCCTCGCTTAATTCCGTCGGCAGTTGAATGCCTTCCTCCGGCCAGGCGGGCGAGTTGTAGATGCCGATGTAGTCGTCCAGCGGTTTATCCAATTCCTTGAGCGAATCCATCAGGCCGAAGAAAACGTTGCGCGTGGAGAGGGCGTCTGCAGGCGCGCCATGAGCCTCCACGATCTGAACGTGAAACGCCTGCGCCAATGAAGGCAGGCCGTAGGACGGCAGCTCAAAGTACTGGCGCGCCAGCAGCAGCGTATCGATCAGGTTGGGGAACTGGATCTCGCGCCCGAGGCGGCGGTATTCGCTGTCGAGAAACCCGAGGTCGAATTTGGCATTATGGCAAACCACCACCGCGTCCGCCAGCGCGGCTTGCAGCTCATCCACGATCTCACCGAAGCGCGGCGCGCCTGCGAGTTGCTCGTCGCTGAGGTGGTTGACGCGGGCTGCCGCCAGGGACAGCGCTCGCTCGGGGTTGACGCGCCACTCCAACGTCCGCTTGATGCGTTTGCCTTCGGTCAGGACGATGCCCACTTCGCACACGCGGTCGCCGAACCACGGAGACAGGCCCGTGGTCTCAAGGTCGAGAAAAGCAAAACGGCAGTTGGAGAGATCGAACATGGGACGCGCCTACCAGCCAAACTCGTCGAAGCGCACGCCGTTCATATCGTTCTGAATCGCGCGCCGGATGTAGGGGATCGTGTTCTCGGGCAGCGCGTGGACGTCTACCCAGCGCAGGTCATCACACTTGGCGGGTTCGGCATTCACGGGTTCGCCCTGCCAGGCCGGCACGCGCACGAAAAAGTCGACCCGCTCCTCACCTTCATTCCGATGCATCACGCTTGAGAAGACGATCTGATCCGCCTCGATCCGGACCCCGATCTCTTCGCCCGCTTCCCGGGCCGCGGCCGCCATCACAGTCTCGTTCCCGTCCAGATGCCCGGCCGGGACGCTGTACTGCCCGTCGGCATAGCCGGTGTTGAAGCGGCGCAGCATGAGGATGCGATCCTCACGCTGAAGAAAGAGATGGACGGTAACGGGAAACGTTGCGCGGTCGATCATGCTATGGATGAAAAGTACTTGCCCCAAATATTTTGTTTGCGGTCTCCGGCGATATAGGAGGCTTCGAAGGCGTAGCGGTTGCACATTGAAATATCGGTCATCGACATGCCCAGGATCTCATGAGCGATGCGATATTCATTGTTGAGGTTCGTGTCCAGC